>CAJORD010000217.1 GCA_905236605.1 uncultured Synergistales bacterium
AGCCTCCATTTCTTCACGCGATACGGGCTTTCCAACAGAAAGCCATAAGGAATCCTCTTCGTCTTCGCTTTCTTCCCATTTCAAAAACTCATCAGAAAAAAAATTTTTTATTTTTTCATTCGATATAACGTCATTATGGAAGATTGCTTCCCTTTCAAAAGTATCTAACCAAGGCGTTTCTTTATGAGTTGCGTTTGAGAGAGCATATCCACTGAACCATTTTTTTTCATAAACGACCATCTGAGCTACTGCTTCTACTGTTTCATCAAATTCATAAATCTCACTAATTTCAGTAACAGGAATTATGTTGTCCCTATATTTCTTATATTCTTGATAAACACTATCAACTACAGGGCCATGTTCCCATGCCTCGATAGGCTCAGCAAAAATCGGCTTCCCTGTCAAAGCAAGCGAATATCCTTGACAATAATATAAAAGTTTCTGTAACTTCATAGGAGTTAAGTCATAGTCTTTGTCCTGAATTTTTCGCATTAAATATATTAAATATTTTGCAAGCGTTTTAGCACTTATCATTTTCATCACCTCATTTAAAGGAATTATATTTCAAATTTCCTAAAAAAGATAACAACAATCTAAGGTCTAAGAAACCTCGATTATTACTTAATTCTTAGAGTCGTATGTCGCCTTCGTCGCCATCTAATTCGTCATCATGGATCGGAACACGCATTATACTTCCCTGCGGACGAGTATCAGCTGCGAACATTTTGGTCATGAAATCTTTCTGCACCAAAATTTTGTCAGATGGTCCCATAGATTTATATTCAGGACTCTCCCTGAAATATTCCCATTGCGCCATTATTTTGTCACGCTCTGACTTAACCCTATATTCCGGGCTCTCAGAAATTTCTTCCCATGATTTTCTTTTCACCTCCTCTGGAGCCTCTTCTAAAGTTTCTGCGGTAGATTCTGTTTCATCATCATCTTCTGAAAAATCATCAACGACTTCTGCGAAATTTTTTGCCAGCTGCGCTACAGACGCAGTATGTTCGGCCTCAAGTTCAGCTATTTCGGCTTCCGACAACGTTTCTTCAACCGGTGCATCTTCTTCTTCCACGTCATCAGCTTGTTCATCAATTTCGTCCGCCAGAGGCTCTTCAAAATCCGCAACTTCGGGCTCAACTTCTTCAATTTTTTCTTCAGGCTTCAGTCTGTAATTCGCGGCTTCAGAAAGTGTTACCCATTTTCCATTCTCTAAAATACGCGACACAAGCGGCTCGATTTTATCTGCGTTCCAACGGTTTTTAAGGCCATCAACGCTAAGCGCGTTAGTCGTTACGATCGTTTGAAGTCCGTTGCGATAGCGATAATCGATTATCTGGAACAAATAATCTAAGCGCGCTTCCGTCGTCTTTTCTTTGCCCCAGTCATCAAGCACGAGGCACGGTATCCGCTTATATTTGAGCATTAAACCAAAAGGATCGGCGTTGTTCTGATAGGCGTAACAAATCTCGTCCATCAATTCCGGCAGACTTTTAAAAATTGCTTTACGTCCGCTCCCCATTATTGCCAAGGCCACTGCCGACGCTAAATGCGTTTTGCCTGTGCCAGGCTTCCCCGCGAGAATTAAGTTCGTTCGGTTTTGGGCCGCGAGTATCGCCTGTGCTTTGGCAACGACGACATCAGGCGTAGCGCTTCGATGGTCGAAAGCCTCAAACGTCTTGTCACTCATAACGCCACTGTCCTTTACGTTAAATTTATAGTCGAGCTTCGTTTTGCCACTAACTCCATGTTTGCATTTCAGAACGTCAACCCCGTAGTCGTCGATAGCGAGATATTTATCTCCTTCAAACGTTTCAATGTGAAGGTTCGGACGCATTGAAACATTCGGTTTGCAGCCTTCCGGCAGCGAGCAGTGATAAGGGTCTTTGCAGTTCGCGCAAGCGCTATCGATCTCAAACAAGGCGTTAATAAAATGACCTTTTGGAAACGTGAAATAGCTTTCGTGAACATTTCCGCAGCGATCACGGTGAAGGTCTCTAGGCCTGACTCCAGGGAACTTTAATTGAAGATATTCGTCGACATTTTGCGGATTGTTTTGCCGAATTTTCTCGAAGAGCTCAAGCAGAGCCGTCGGAATTTCGACTTTCTGTTCTTCCGGAATCTCTGGGACGTAATCAGCGATGACCGTTTCAGCTTCTTCAACCGTCATTGAAATTTCGGGAACTTCAAATTTCTGTTCAGCGACTGCCACA
>CAJORD010000218.1 GCA_905236605.1 uncultured Synergistales bacterium
CAGAGGGCATGTTTTTTTATAATTTTTTAATTTCAGGAGGCAAATTAATTGGCAGAAAACTTTATTTGTTCATCAGAGTCAGTAACCGAAGGACACCCCGATAAAGTCGCGGATCAAATTTCCGACGGCGTCCTTGACGCAATCTTGAAAGATGACCCTATGGGGCGTGTTGCATGTGAAGTTCTCGTTTCGACCGGTCTTGTAGTCGTTGCTGGCGAGATTAGCACAAAAACTTACGTTGACGTTCAAAAAATCGCGCGCGAAACTATAAACGGAATCGGCTACACGCGAGCTAAATACGGCTTCGACGGCGACACTTGTGCAATCTTAACGGCGATTGATGAACAGTCGGGAGATATTGCGCAGGGAGTCGATAACGCAATCGAAGTTCGCGATGATAATTCAATTTCAGAAAGCGACATAGCAAAGACCGGTGCAGGCGACCAAGGAATGATGTTCGGATATGCAACGAACGAAACGAAAGAGTTTATGCCCATGCCGATAGCTCTTGCTCACGCACTTGCTAGACAATTAACAAAAGTCCGCAAAGATGGAACTCTCGCATATTTAAGACCCGACGGAAAAACTCAAGTGTCGTTACGTTATGAAAACCGCCGCGCCGTTCATGCAGATACGATCGTAGTATCAGCACAGCATCACCCCGAAGCAAGTTTGAAAGACATTCGCTCTGACATTATCGAACATGTCATAACGCCAATCGTGCCTGAAAATTTGATTGACAAAGATACAAAAATTTTCGTCAATCCTACAGGGCGTTTTGTAAAAGGCGGGCCGATGGCTGATTCAGGATTAACCGGAAGAAAAATCATCGTTGACACTTACGGCGGTTGGGTTCCGCACGGCGGCGGAGCTTTCAGCGGCAAAGACCCTACGAAAGTTGACCGAAGCGGCGCTTACATGACTCGTTACGCAGCTAAGAACATTGTCGCGGCTGGTATAGCTGACGAGTGTCAAATTCAAGTTGCTTACGCTATAGGAGTCGCTGAACCTGTCTCGCTCAATGTTAACACGTTCGGAACTGGAAAAATCAGCGAAGAAAAAATTTCAAAACTTCTACGCGAACATTTCGATTTCAGACCCGCAGCCATAATTCGCGACTTAGACTTGCGCAAACCTCAATATAAAGCGCTAGCGGCCTATGGACATATGGGAAGAATCGATTTACCGATTTTGCCCGGCTGGGAGAAAACAGACCGCGCGGAAGCCTTACGCAAGGCGGCAGGACTTTAGAATTTAACACGATTTATACGCGCTTCCGGTCCCCTCTAAGTTAAGAGGGGATTATTGATATAATGACTAACATCAAAAAAAATTAATCAGGAGGTTTTCAATATGTTATTCATAGCATTTATTCTCGCGATGTGTGGAGCAGTTTTTGCGTTTATGGCAGGTTTTCCGATTGCGGCAGCCAATGCTGTTCAATTAAATTTAATCCCTGCTTCTTCGTTGGAGTTCATTAACTCGCTTGCTAAAAATGTCGGCTTGTCGCTTAATACAGTCGTTGCCATTCAATCTCCAGAACTTGTGAACGCCGCCTGGATACTCGTTTATGCTGCTGTCGTAGGATTAATCGGCGCGATTGTCTGCTTCATCAAAAATAAATTTGCGGCTGCTTTGCTGTTTATTTCGGGTGCGGCTTGTGCTGCGGCGGGCTTTATAGCGGACGGAAAATGCGGTGTCGCATTCGCTTATGCGGTTGTGTTCTTAATCGCGGCTGTTCTCGCGGGCGTTGCGAAAAAAGAAAAAGACAAGGTTAAGAGTGGCAATAATAATGGCAAAACTGACACAACAATCATCACAGACGATAAGCCAATCAGCTTGAATAAAGATCAGGCCGTCAACCTTAGTAAAAGTTATCATGTCTCAAAATTGACCGCGTATCTTGTTTGGGAGAGTGGCCTTGACTTAGACGCTTCAGCTTTCATGCTCACAAAAGACGGCCGCGTCAGCCGCAACGGCGATTTTATTTTCTATCATAATTTAAATGATAGATACGGTGCCATGGTACACTCAGCTGATGATGACGGCAGTGGTGATGAGGACGGCGGCGAGTCAATGGAATGGATCAAAGTAAATCTTCCTCAAATCCCCGAACAAATTGATCGCGTTGTTTTCACCGTAACGATTTACGACAGAGATAACTTAGACCACGGAACCTTCGGGCAACTTTCAAGCGCGTATATTCGTCTCGTTGACAATGCAAAAAATGAACGCGAGCTTGTGCGCTACAAACTCAGTGAAACATTCTCGAATGAAAACGCTATGATATTCGCAGAACTCGCAAGAGAGGGTAGCGATTGGACTTTCAAAGCGATTGGTGAAGCTTTCACGGGCGGACTTCCAGGACTTTGCGAAAAATATGGCGTTACAGTGCAAAATTAAAAATCATGTTCAAAAATCTGAACTCAATAAATTAAGAATGAGGAGTTATGCTAGAATGGTTAAAGCATCAATCCTTATTCTTTTTTTAATTTTTAATTTTATTTTTTCTCAGGAGGCAATATCCATGAGCAGTATTTATGATTATCATGTTTTCGACACGAAGGGTAAAGAAGTTTCACTTGCCAATTTCAAAGGAAAAGTTCTCGTTATCGTCAACACTGCAACAGGTTGCGGCTTCACCCCTCAATACGAGCAGCTTGAAGGCATGTACGAAAAATATCACGCAAAAGGACTTGAAATTATCGACATTCCCTGCAATCAGTTCGGCGCACAAGCTCCCGGCTCTGACGAAGAAATTCATCAGTTCTGCGCGCTGCATTTCAACACAGCCTACGAGCAGTATAAAAAATCTGATGTCAACGGCGCAAATGAATTAAAACTTTACACTTTCTTGAAGAGTCAAAAAGGTTTTGAAGGCTTCGACGCTGACAACAAGCTCACGCCCGTTCTTAATGACTTACTCGGCAAGGCCGATCCCAATTTCGCAAGCAAGCCCGACATCAAATGGAACTTCACGAAGTTCATCGTTGACAGAAACGGCAACGTTGTAAAACGCTTCGAGCCTACAACAGATATGGCTAAAGTCGAAGAGTTTGTAGCTTCATTGTTATAAGGAGAATTAATCATGGCAGTTAAAGTTATCACCAACAACGACACAACCGAACTTGACGCAGCAAAAATAGCTCTTCTTGACGTTTTCGCGACATGGTGCGGGCCTTGCAAAGCTATCGCGCCGATAGTCGAAGAACTTTCAGAAGAGTTTGCTGACAAAGTCGAATTTTTCAAAGCTGACGCAGACGAGAACGGAGAACTTGCTAAAAAACTTCGCGTTATGAGCATTCCGAACGTGATTTTGTTCAAAGATGGCAAAATTGCTTCGCGTCACGTTGGCTTCCAAGACGCTGACGAGTTGCGAACGTGGTTTGAAGGAAATATCTAAATGCGTCATAAAGTCAAAGTTACGGTCATTGATAAAAAATTATTCCCCGAGCTTCAAGAAAAGTATTGCGCGGATAAAAACTCCGGTGCTTGTCCGTGTTACAACGTAGGCGACGAATTTGTTTTTTATCGAGACGAAGACCACGACGACTTCTGGCACTGCGGATTAAACACTCTCGTTAAAACTTCAGCCGATCCTGACACCGTAGCAGGCGGCCCGAAGATGCCTTTCTGTTCCGAACTTTGGGATTCGATAGCGCGATATATTTACACGGG
>CAJORD010000219.1 GCA_905236605.1 uncultured Synergistales bacterium
CGCATTGACGGGCTTGAGAAACGTTTTGACGACATGAAAGAATCTCAAAATAAATGGTTCACAGTTTTCGGAATTTTATTCACAGTTACGGCTATTATTGCTCCTGTTGCTGTGGCTGTCGTTCAACATTTTATGAATAAATAGAAAAAATAAGGCAATTTATGCTTATTTTATAAAAAAATTTTTTTAGGAGGTATTTTTTTAATGCGCAAAGTTTTATTAGCTCTTTTAGTTGTTTCTCTGTTTGCTTCAACGGCTTTTGCTGACGAAGCTAAAAAGTTTGAGAGCAAAGTCCTTAACGTCGCTCTTGACACGAATCAGATTAATCTTTATGAGAACATTCCGTTCGCTCAGGGTTATTGGCGAGGCTCACAGCTTTATGCTCTTCATATGGATGTTTTAGTCCCCGGCGGCAAAGATCCAATGCCTTTAATCGTTTTCGTAACAGGCGGCGGCTTCATCATGGCTCCGAAAAATAACTGGATTCAGCAGAGAATGAGATTAGCTCAGGCCGGTTATGTCGTAGCAAGCATTGAATACCGTTACGCTCCTCTTTCAAAATTCCCGCTTCCTCTTGAAGATTGCAAGACCGCTATTCGTTGGCTTCGTGCTCACGCCGGTATGTATAATATTGACGTAAATCGGGTCGGAATTTTGGGCAACAGTGCCGGCGGTTATCTTTCAGCATTCGTAGGCTTGACCAACGGCATGAAAGAATTTGACAAAGGCGATTTTCTTGAATATTCGAGCGATGTTCTCTGCGCTGCTGACATTTTCGGAATTTCTGATTTAACAAATATCGGAATGGATTACGACGAAGAAAATCAAAAAGGCCACGCCTCAGCAGGTGCAACTGAAGCTCTTTGGGCTTTAGGTACTCCGACATTCGGCGGCAAAGACGGCGGAATTTTAGCTCACCCCGAAGAAGCAGCTTATGCAAGCCCGATTACTTATGTCGAAAAAAACGCAGCAAATTTAGTTCCTATTTTGATGATGCACGGCGATGCTGACACACTCGTTTCACCCGGCCAGACTGATTTATTATTCCAGGCGTTAAAAGCTAAAGGCGCAACCGCTGAACGTTATATCGTCAAAGATGCTGCTCACGGCGGACCTTACTGGGTTCAAGAGCCTGTTATGAAAGTCATGGTTGATTTCTTTGATCAGTATCTGAAAAATAATTCGGCAAAAACAAAAGTTTATGTTCCTGAAAAAGTTGTAGATCCGGAATAATAAATAATTAAAAATTAGAAATGAGGAGTTAGAAAAATTTTTTTCTTATCTCCTCGTTTTTTTATTTTATATTTATTGCAAAAGATTTAACACTGAATTAGGAAGCTGATTAGCTTGAGCAAGCATTGAAGTTCCTGACTGATTCAAAATTTGAAGTTTCACAAGCTCCATCATTTCTTTTGACATATCTGCATCTCTGATTCGGCTCTCCGCGCTCGTAAGATTTAAGCTCGTAGTCGTTAAATTTTCCATTGTATGTTCGAGAGCGTTTTCATAAGCTCCGATTTTTGCACGCTGTGAAGAAATTTTATTAATCGCGCTGTCTATAATGCCGATTGCACTTGAAGCCGTTTCACGTGTAACAACATTCACCGCCGAAAGTCCGAGAGCTTCTATCGAACAATCGCCAAGCTGAACTATAAAATCTTCGCCTTCGTTCGCGCCTATTTGAAAAATTGTGCTCGTGTCTTTCAAATGAATCACTGCCGAATAATTTTCGTCGTTTGAATTTATGAATCTTTTCGTATCTTCGTCCCAATTTGATTTAAGGCCGGCCATAGGATCAATTTCAATATCAACATTAGGGGCGATTAAATTTTTGAAAACCGGAGAAGTTGCTTTGACGTTATTTGATACGGCTTGTCCTGTGTGAGCGTCAAAGACTGAAGCAGAGTAGCGGGTTTCTTGAGATTCTTGAATAGTATTTAATCCGAGAGCATTCAATAAATCTTCGTCGCCTGAAAAATATAATTCTCCGGCCTTGCCCGGTATAGCCGAACGTACAAGCATAGTCTTGCTAATTTGATATTCTTTTACGTGCTTAGTTACTGTAACAATACTTTGAACAGAATCAGATTCAACATAAGAAGTTTCGACAGTTTCTTTTTCATCAACAAAATCTTTGTAGTAAATTGATTCAGAAGTATTTTCTGTTCCGTCTGAAAGTGTACAAAATTTATCTTTGTTATCTGTGTAACGTGCCTGGCCTAATGAATCAGCTATAACATAATTGATTTTTTTCGCTACGTCTTCGATCGTATCAAGTTCGTAAAGAGTAACGCTGGCGGTCTTGCCGTCGCCTTGTGTTATTGTGAGTGTCTGAGGCTGATCAACAAGAAAAACTCCGGATTTATAAAAACTTGATACTTTGCGGAGACTTGTGTCCGCTGACTCGATTGTTTCTTTTGATTCTTCGATTTTTTCCGGCTCTATGATTGGAACTGGAACAGTTACAGGAGGGAAAACCGGCGGATCGTTAGGATCGGAAGGCTCTGTGTCTGTTTCTATAACGTTTCTGCCTGTTCCATATTCTCCGTAGCCTATAGCATCAGGTTGAGCTCCGCCATCAGTCCAGCCGGTTGCTGTTACTGTAGCATGACTGCTGATTTCGATTCTTCCGCTGGTGAAATTGCCGCCGCCGCCAATGCCTGCTCCTTCAGGATACGAGTCACTATGTTTAGCACCGCCATGAGCTTCGACAGTGCCGCCGTTAATAATTATTGTTCCATCGTTGGCCTTCACTGATGTGGTTGCTGTCGTGTAATAATCGGAAGAAGTGCCAATACCTGCTCCGCCATCGCCGCCGTTAGCCGTTATATTTCCGCCCTCGATAGTTATTGTCTTATATGTGCCGGGTATACTGCCGCCTTGTATGCCTCCGCCGATACCAGCAGCACCGCTTCCGCCTGTGGCTATAATAGTGCCGCCTTTTATTGTTATAGTGCCTGCATTACTGCGATCTCCTATATTTCCTGATGGTGCTGGATTTCCTGAAGTACAAGCTCCTCCTATTCCTGCTCCGTGAGCGTTGCCTGTTGCAATAAGAGTTCCTGCAGAGTCATCATTCTTATCGAAGCAGTTTATTGTGAGGTTAGAAGTTTCCGAAGTCTGAAGCCCTGC
>CAJORD010000220.1 GCA_905236605.1 uncultured Synergistales bacterium
CGAAATATTCAGCAAGGCGAGCCGATTTTACTTTCAAGTCTTTCAAGTTCAAATTTAATAAAACGCGGCAGACAAGTAAAAATTCTCGCGCGCTTCGGAGCAGCCTCGGCAACCGTTGACGGAATGCTTATGGAGGACGGCCGCCCCGGCGATATTGTGAAAGTTCGCCGCCTCGATAACAGAAAAATTACTTTGCGCGCAAGAATAATAAATGAAAATCTCGTCGAAGTGAACGTAGAATGAAAAAATAAAAATATGTTTACTTTTTTGAAATTAATTGACGAAAATTTTATTAACTTGTAAAATACGCGTCATTAAATTTTTATGGGCGGTAGAGAATTCATGAAAAAAATTTTTATTGACGGAAGCGCAGGTACAACAGGTCTTCAAATTCACGAACGTTTAAGATGTCGCACCGACATTCAATTATTAACGATTGACGAAGATAAACGCAAAGACAACGACGCAAGGCGCGAAATTTTTAATGAAGCCGACATAATTTTTCTTTGCTTGCCGGACGCAGCCGCGATTGAAGCCGTGAGCCTCGTCGAAAATAAAAATTCAGTTGTGATTGACACGTCAACCGCCCACAGAGTTGCCGACGGTTGGGCATATGGTCTTCCGGAATTGAACGGCAAGCGCGAAATTATAAAATCAGCAAAGAGAATAGCTAATCCCGGCTGTCATGCAAGCGGCTTTATAGCTCTCGTTGCTCCGCTCGTCGAAAATAAAATCATCAGCCCGGACGAAAAATTAACTTGCTTCTCAATCACTGGTTATTCAGGCGGCGGCAAAAAAATGATCGCCGATTATGAAAATCACGAACGCAATTTCTTATTCGACGCTCCGCGGCAATACGGCCTCACTCAAAATCACAAACACATTCCCGAAATGATGAAAATTTGCGGCTTAAACGCGGCTCCGATTTTTTGCCCGGTAGTTGCGGATTATTATTCAGGAATGGAAGTTACAGTGGCTCTTCATGATAATGACATCGAAAACATAAAAGAAACTTACAAAAATTATTACACTGACGGAGTGATTTATTTTTCGGACGTCAACGACGAGAACGGATTTTTATCGGCGGGAAAATTTTCCGGGCGTGACGACATGGCAATCAGCGTTTTCGGCAATGACGAAAGAATTTTATTAACAGCGCGCTTTGATAATCTTGGCAAAGGAGCTTCGGGCGCGGCCGTTCAAAACATGAACCTCGTGATGGGCATCAACGAATTTGAAGGACTGAATATAAATTAGAAAGGAAATTTTTTAATGAACTTTAACGAAATCCAAGGCGGTGTTTGCGCTCCGAATGGCTTCAAGGCTTCGGGAGTTCACTGTGGGATCAGAAAGAACAGAACTAAAAACGATCTCGCTTTGATTTACAGCGAAGTCCCCGCTTCAGCCGCCGCAGTTTACACTACGAATCTTGTGAAGGGCGCGCCGCTCGTCGTAACAAAAAATAATCTTGCATCATCGGGCGGAATTGCTCAAGCTGTCATCTGCAACAGCGGCAACGCTAACACTTGCAACGCTAACGGAATCGAAATCGCCGAGGCCATGTGCGGTCTCGTCGGTCAGGCTCTTAAATTGAAATCTGAAAATGTTTTAGTCGGTTCGACAGGCGTTATCGGTCAACCGCTCGACATAACACCGATTAAGAACGGGATCCCCGAACTTGTCAGCAAACTTTCAAGCGACCCGGCAGGAAGTGATTTAGCTTGCGAGGGGATAATGACGACGGATACACGCAAAAAAGAAATTGCCGTCGAGTTCACGCTTGGCAAAACGTCATGCAAGATAGGCGCGATAGCAAAAGGCAGCGGAATGATTCACCCGAACATGGCGACGATGTTAATTTTTATCACTACTGACGCGGCTATCTCTTCGGAACTTTTGCGCGCAGCACTCTCTGAAACAGTTCCCGACACTTTCAACATGATAAGCGTTGACGGCGACACTTCGACTAACGACATGACCGCAATATTAGCTAACGGAACGGCGGGCAATGCAAAAATCACAGAGCGCGATTCAGATTTTGAAGTTTTCAAAGAGGCTTTGAATTTTATTTGCGTGAAGCTATGTCGAATGTTAGCGGGCGACGGCGAAGGCGCTACGAAATTGCTTGAATGTCATGTGAACGGCGCAAGCGATAAACAAACCGCTAAGACAGTAGCTAAAAGCGTAATCTGTTCGACGTTATTCAAGGCCGCAATGTTCGGAGCTGACGCAAACTGGGGAAGAGTTTTATGCGCGATTGGTTACAGCGGAGCAAAAGTTGACGTTACAAAAATTGATGTCGCATTCGAGAGCGAAGCCGGGCGAATCGAAGTTTGCAAGAACGGAGCTGGAATTGATTTTTCAGAAGACGAAGCAAAAAAAATTTTGTTGAAGCCCGAAATAAAAATTTTAATCTCACTCAACGACAGCGAGGCAGAAGCTACGGCTTGGGGCTGCGACTTGACATATGACTACGTGAAAATCAACGGAGATTATAGAACATAAAATGCAAAAATTTTCTAATTCTGAACGCGCCGAAGTTCTGGTGCAGGCGCTGCCGTATATTCAAAAGTACACCGGTCGCACTGTCGTAATAAAGTACGGCGGAAACGCTATGACTAATCCAACTTTGAAGCAGCAAGTTATGGAAGATATAGTTTTGCTTCAGCTCGTCGGCGTCAAAGTCGTCTTAGTTCATGGCGGCGGCCCGGAGATTAACGACATGATGAACCGTTTAGGCAAGAAGCCAGAATTTATTGACGGTCTGCGAGTTACGGACTTGGAAACGGTTGAAATCGTTCAAATGATTTTAGCCGGGAAAATTAATAAATCTCTCGTCGGACTTTTAGAAACTAAAGGCGGCCGCGCGGTCGGACTTTCAGGAATTGATGATAGATTAATCGAAGCTGAATGCAAAAATCCTGCGTTAGGATTTGTCGGCGAAGTTACGAAAATCAATACCGAAATAATCACGGACTTAATCGAACGTCATTATATCCCGGTGATTTCGACCGTCGGCAGCGGAGCAAACGGCGAAGTTTATAACATTAATGGCGACATTGCCGCGTCGTGTATCGCAGGGGCACTAAGAGCCGAACGTTTGATAATCCTGACCGACATAGCCGGAATTTTGCGCGACCCTTCGGACATTTCGACTTTAATCCCTGAAATAACTGTAGACGAAGCTGCGAAACTCAAAGCCGAGGGCATCATATCGGGCGGAATGATTCCAAAAACTGACTGCTGCATCAGGGCGATTAACGAAGGAGTCGAGAAAGTCATAATCATGGACGGAAGAATTTCTCACTCAATTTTAATGGAACTCTTCACGGACGAAGGAGCCGGAACGATGTTCTTAAAAGGAGAAAATTTATAGATGAATATTTTTGAAGAAGACAAAGAATTTATAGCAGGGACTTATAACAGATTTCCTGTAGCGATTGTATCAGGCAAAGGCTCGCTATTGACGGACGCGGAAGGCAAAAATTATATCGACATGGGAGCCGGTATAGCCGTTAATTCGTTCGGAGCGGCTGACGAAAAATGGCAAGAGGCTGTTATTCAGCAAATTAAAAAAGTTCAGCATACCTCGAATCTTTATTACTCTGAACCGTGCGCGCGGCTCGCTCACATGCTTTGCGACAGAACGGGCATGAAAAAAGTTTTTTTCTCTAATTCTGGAGCAGAAGCTAACGAATGCGCTTTCAAAGTCGCTAGAAAATACGCCGCCGACAAAAAAGGCCCGGAATATTTCAACATAATCACGTTAAAAAATAGTTTTCACGGAAGAACTTTAACATGTCTTTCAGCGACAGGCCAAGAGCATTATCACGAACTCTTTCAGCCGTTGACACCGGGATTTTTACACGCCGAAGCTAATAATCTCGATGACATTAAAAATTTAATAGCCAAAAACAAAACTGCCGCAGTAATGATTGAGTGTGTTCAGGGCGAAGGCGGAGTTGTTGCGCTTGATGCCGATTATGTGAAAACGCTCGCCGATTTTGTGAAGGCAAATGATATTTTGTTAGTCGTCGATGAAGTTCAGACAGGCAACGGACGTTCAGGGAAGCTTTATAGCTACATGAATTTTGATATTAAGCCTGATGTAGTTTCAACGGCGAAAGGACTTGCGGGCGGTCTTCCGATTGGTGCGACGTTGCTCGGCGAGAAAGTTCAAAACGTCTTAGGCGCGGGTGATAATGGTTCGACGTTCGGCGGTAATCTCGTAAGCTGCGCGGCGGGCGTGAGCATTCTCGAACGTATCGACGAAAAATTATTATCTGAAGTCAGAGCGAAGAGCAAATTTTTGTTTGAGGAGTTCTCGAACTCCGAAGGCATTGAAGCGGTTACGGGCATGGGACTAATGATTGGCCTCAAAACCACAAAACCGGCTTCAGAGGTTGTGAGCAAATGTATCGAAGAAGGAGTTTTGTGTCTCACAGCGAAGGACAGGATTAGACTTCTTCCGGCTCTGAATATACCAATGGAGTTGTTAGAGAAGGCCGCAAAGATTATTAAAGCATGTTGTAAATAATAAAAATAATCCCTCTGCTTTATCAGGGGGAATTTTAATTATGATTATTAACTTTTATTTGCCGCGTATTGCATAGCGCTGCATAGCGCTAATAAAAAAACACGCGAAAAACAAGGCTATTATTTCAGAAATTATGATCGAAAACATAAATGAAAGTCCGAGCCACGAAAGAAAACCGAAAACTAAAGCTCCGACGCTGAACGCAAATAGCAAAGAAAAGAAAACACTGCTTGTCAATTTGAGAAAATTCCAGCGAATATCAGAAGAAAGCGCACACGCTATGAACGACACAAAGCCAACGCCTACAGCTTTCAAAATAAAATAATTCGTGCTCACAATATCGAGAGCGTGAGAATAAAAATAGCGAACGAACATAATTAACAACGCGGCACAGACGGCTTTACTGAGCCACTGAGGAAGATCGAATGTCTTAATTTGTTTTCCGGCTTTGATTGCTTCAACATGTGAACGCGAAACAGTTCCGGCTTCAATCGCTTTCACTTGTGCTTTGCTTGAAGACAGCGCGCGAGTAAGTTCGTTATATTTCGTTTGAGAATCTTTATCGAGATTGCCATTCTTCGACAAAATCGGCGTATCAATCACGGCTTTCACTGTCCCAGCAAGCGAGAAGGCCACCGCCATTACGTCTTTGTCTTTTTCCGTGAATTTTTCCGCCGGAATTGGAGCCGAACTCCTTGCGCCAAAGAAGCCAACGCGTTTTGCAATAACGTCTTCAAGTTTTGCCGTTGCCATTGCGAAATATTCGTTGCAATCCTGAAGCAATTTGTCAAACATCTCCGAACGCTCTGCTATAGCGTCACAAAGAGTTTCGGAAGTTTTCATTTTAGAGACGGCTGATTTAGCTTGTGAATACATTTGTTGAGCCTTTTCTAAATTTTTGTCGGCCTTTGTGCTTGCTGAAAACGCCGTGAACAACATCACAGGCCCGGCGATTGCGCTAAGTCCCGTGAATGACAACAGCCCCGCGCCTCCGAGTGTTGCTAATCCCATTCCCGCTGCTACTCCCGCAGTACCGCTCCCGAAGTTGTCTTGAATGTCGGCCATATGTTGAAGCTGCAAAATGTCCGCGGGCTTTATCGAAAACTTTTTAATTTCTTCAAGTCCCGGAGTATCGCCAAGCTGAATGTGTTTCACGCGGTCAAACGATTTCAAAAATCGCGTCATTGAGTTTTGCAAAACTTCTTTCTTTGTTTCAGCGAATTCATTTAATGATTCTTCCGCGCAACTTTGAGCAATTTCAAGAGATTGCTTTGCATCGTTGTAAATCTCTTGAGCTTGCTCGGCGATTCGCTGTGCTTTCTCGTTCGTTTCCTTCGCTACGCTGTGCCCGGCCGCGCCTAATACCGCCGCACCGATTCCGATTAATAATGGAAGTGCCATTCTTACAAAATCCTCCTATAAAGTAATTGTGCCGATCGAATCATCAGCAAGAAAATCATCAAATTCTTTTCTGTTCTCGAAATAAACTTTTCCGCCAAGTTTGCGCGTGATTGTGTTTGCCGCGCTAATCATTCCGTCAGCGTCGCTGTTCAAAAAAGCATGGTGCATTTGTGAGAGTGCGTCGTCAAAGCAAGTTTGATACTCGTGAAAATAATTTTGCAAATAATTTTCAAGCTCGGCTCTGAAAGCGTCCTCTTGTTTAACAGCCTCGTTATATTCGGCGATTAATCTTTGTCGCTCACGATGTTCAAGGTCTTTCCTGTTTAGCTCTTCGACAAATCCGTGAATTAATTCGTTCGTAAGCATTGAGCCGACAAGAGCACCGACCGCGCCGCCGACAATCGGAATCGGGATAAGCGTTTGGCCTATTGCCATTCCGTACCCTGCTGAAGCAAAATTCAAACCTCGTTCGCCGACTTCCAACATAAATTCTTCGGTGTTTATTTCGCCGGACGCGTAACGCTTCACAGCTCCGCCAACGGTCATAACGCCTGCGACGACGTAGCCGGGAACATTCGATTTTGAAAGAGCTTGAAGAAATTGCGAAGATGAATTTGAAAACGTCTGCGCCAAAGTCGTGAGGCCTCCGCTGACTACATAACCGGTAGCGGCTCCTGTGCCTCCCGTTTTAATAGTATCGATGACGGCATCGCTTGCGTCCTTTTCGCCTTTAATCACGGCTGTGATGTTCATGATGCCTGACATAGTGAGAGCCGTTGCGCCTGCGTTATAAGCTCCTTGAACTCCGGCCTTGTGGAAAGTCGTGAGAGCGTTTTTAGCAGTTGCCGAGCGCAGTTGATGTTTTACACTTTTCTCGGCTTCTTTGCCTCGTTTGATAGCGTCGCGCTTGGCCTCTGAAGAAAGTTCCAGACCTTTGCTTTCTCTATAAGCTTCGTCTTCAACAAATTCTTGATTCGTTCGACTGCGTTTAGCGTTGTTAAATTGTCGTGAAGTTACTTCGATATTGCCGGGATTATTAGCGGCTTCTCTGATGTCATCGTTAGTTACGAATGGATTTGATTTTGCGTCAGCGTGAATTTTTTCGAGCGGTGTTATATGGTCAGCTTCGGCGAGATGTTTCTGCCAGTCTGCTCCGTATTGAGCTTTGGCTTCAGCGACGGTTAATTTTAATTCGGCACCTGTGTAAGGATCTGTAACGGTAGAATTATTATTGAAAGCTTCGATTTTTGCGATTCTTTTTGCTTGTCCGCTGTCGTATAGAGTTCTGTTGCCAGTGTAATCTTGAGGCTTTGAAAATTTTACTGCGGCTTGTTGCACTGAAACTTCTGCGGACTCTGCTGCGGCTAAAGTTGAAGCTGTATTTACGGGAGCCCCGCTGGCGATCGCGGAATCGTTACCCCCCCCCGAGTTATTTTTGTATTCTGCGGGGAGATTTTTCTTTTTGCGTTTCAGAAATTCAAACACGTTCGCACCTCCGTTAAGTTAAAATTGATTTTGGATTTTTGAATTATAGCACGGAGGGGATTTTTTTATTGCTGATATAATTTTTTTCGAGGTGAGATTTTATGAACGAAACTTTGACAAAAAATCCAGAAAATGATTACGAACTTGATTACATTGATGATGGTGAAATAGAACCATTATTTGACAAAGACGGCAACCCTACGCCTGAAACCTTACGCGCTTGTCGTGAACTTGAATTAGGATTAGGCGAAGAAATGACACTTGACGAATTTTTCTCTGAACTCGATGAAATTTGTAGCCCAATCTAAAGATTTTAAGCGAGACCTTAAGAAGCTGGGGAGTAGCAAGTATCGCGGTATTGTCAATAATGAGCTTCGTAATGTTGTTGGCGCTCTTGCGAATGATGAATCCCTTGATTATTCGTATCGCGATCACCCCCTCACCGGTAACTTGAAAGGATTTAGAGAATGTCATTTAGCTTTTGACTTAGTCCTTGTGTATCAGGTTGATGAAAATAAAATTAGACTTTCAAGAATTGGCAGTCATAGCGAAGTATTAGGACTTTGAAAAGGAGAATTTCAATTATGAAAAAATTTTTTGCGGCAATGATTTTATTTTTTGCGTTTTGTGTTTCAGCTTCGGCTCAATCGTTGTGGGACGATAACTCGAGCTGGTACTCGGACTCACGCCCCGGGCGCGTCGGCGATATTATCACGGTCCTTGTGAACGAACGCACAGACGCTAAAGACGAAGCTACTATGGAAGTTACCAAAGAGACGACCAACACCGTAAACGAAGGCACAGGTATTTTGAGATTCATTCGCGCTCTGACGTTTTCAGCTAACAACGAAGCAAAAGGCGACGGCTCGACCGAACGGAAGCATCACGCTACAGCAACGCTTGCTTGTTTAGTTACGGAAGTTTTGCCTAACGGAAATCTTGTTATCGAAGGCACTCGCGACATCAGAACTAGCGAAGAAGTTTTACAGTTTCAATTATTCGGAGTGATTCGCCCGCAAGACGTCAACGCCGATAATCAAATTCCAAGCTCTTTAATCGCGAATGCTGAAATCGCAGTTAAAGGTCGCGGAATTATTTCACGAACTCAAAAAGTCGGAGTCATAACTCAAATTTTACAGACGGTCTTTTAATTTCAAGTTTCAATTAGGAGTTAGAAAATTAGGAAGTAAAAATGAAAAAAATTTTTGCCGTCGTGATTTTGTTTCTGACTTGCGCGGCGGCTTTCGGAATGTCAAAAGACGGACATAAAAGGGTCTGGAATGAAACTTTCGGCTTTGATATTTCTTCGAGCGGCAAACTTGAAAAACTTTGGAACAAAGCTCAGGAAGTCATTGACTATTACGAACGCGATTATCAAATTCTCAAAAAAAATTTCAACTGGTTCAAATTAAACGACTCTGGACACAGATTATTGTTTCATTGGAGATTTAATACCGTCCCTGATAAGTATGAGCCTCTCGTCAGTTTAGTTAAAGACCGTCTCCGCTCAAGTAACGTTCCCAATAAAAGCGAGGAATTGAAAAAATTTTGGGCAACGTTGAATGAGATAGACAAAAAACGAAAGTCTGCTTTGAGATTGTCCGTGATTCAAACTCTTGGTATCTTTGATGATAATGTTGAAGTAATAGCTTCTATCATTTATGACCTTCATATACTGGCTGATTATTCCACAGAGAACGTGTCAGGATTGCCCAAGATTGATGACGTCAAGAATGGATTAATCAGAAGTTTCAGAAATCTCGCGGGATACCAGCCGCCGGAAAGAATAAAGAGCCTTGAGCTTGAGTTTTTAACTGACGTAAACTCAAACAGCGGAGCTAATGACAAAATAAGAGCCGCGAATATTATCGAGGCTTCAAAAAGATATTTGCCCGCACTAATGAACGAACGCTTCAAAAGCAGGTTTGACAAAAAAGGAATTTATATAAGAAGCGTAAGCCATTATTAGAAATCGCACATGATAAAATTTAAGGCAATTTCCAAATAAAAATCAAGGAGCTGAAAAATTCATGCGCCGTCTAATTTTAATTTTTGTGGCTATGGTCTTCGTTTTTGTTTCTGTTCCTGCTTGCATTGCGGAAGTCAGCGATTATGACCCACAACACACGATGCTAGCGCTGAACATGGCGATCGTTTCGATTAACAGCATTGTCAACACTCAAGACAGAATCGTCCTTGACCAAGAGTACAGCAACATAATCAACAGACTCGCGCTCGGGAACATTGAGAGCGACTACGAACTCACAGGACTTTTCACCGAAATGATGAATTTCATAACGGGCAAGACCCTGCGTCAAGAAGAAGCAAAACGTTTCCAGGAACGTTACAACAGGCGCGAACAGAGGCAGCTTATCGGCGCACTTTCGGGGATCCGGGCTTACGGCGGAAATTTATGGAGCTGGCTCGGAAGCCTTGCGACCTCGTGCGTATCCTCATATTTCACGTATCAAAATTCAAAGGCTGAACTTTTGGAGGGGCTTGACGATGATTTATGGCGTTTACAGAAAGAAGACATCGAGGACTGCAACGACTTGCAAGTTAGATTGTTAAATTCGTCATGGAACCTGCTACGCCAGTATAAACTTCCAGACGAGTACAGGCTCACCCAGGACAGCCTCAACGGATATTTCAAGGCCGTCAATGAGCCTGACCCGGCCAAGCGTCTTAGAATGTTAAAAGCGCGCAACGTTGAGCGGAATTTTCAAGTTTATCCGCCTTACTGGTTTTACCGGGCAAAAGCCGCGCAGGAGATTAAAGACGATGCGGAAACTTTGAAGTGCTATGACAAGTTCGATGAAATCTGGCGGCCTGTCCTAAGATACGACCCGTACAAACTCGAAGCCGAGAAATACAGGGTTCAGGCTCTCGCGGCAAAAGAAAATCCCGACACGGCAGAAATCAGGAAACATCTTGAAATTATCCGGGACTACACGCAGGACGGGGATTGGAGCAACAATCTTTTCGCGGGCGTTGCTTATTTCCTGCTGGGCGACAAGGACGAGGGAATTTCGTGCGTTGAGCCTAACGTTGATTTTGAATTTGAAACAACGGTCAGCAATGTATTTTTATCCGAAATGAAAAACGGAAAACTTGACGCATTTGCGCTGTTCGCGTTGAAAGATGACATTCAGGAAGCAATCGAAAAAGCTCAAATAAAACAGACCGAAGTTAAAA
>CAJORD010000221.1 GCA_905236605.1 uncultured Synergistales bacterium
GTCCATAATCGCGCCGGCACGTTCTTGAAATTCTTTGACATAAGAGGCCTTCGCGTCTTCATATTGAGATTGTTCAAACGCTTTGCTGATTGTGTTTTTAAGGTCTTTCATCAACGCTTCGAGAGCGTCAGCTAATTTTTTGCCTTGACCCGCGCGCACTGAAATCGCCATAGGCTCTTCGGGTTTTTCAAAATTGTATAAATAAAGCCAATCGTCCGGGGCCGGAAGAGTTTTCGCGAGTGCTTCGAGTTTTTCAAGAGTGTAACTTGTGCGGCCGTTATCCGGTTGACCAGTTACGAAAATGTTATAGCCGCGTCCGTTTACAGCAAGTCCGAAATCCATAGCTTCGACTGCGCGCTGTTGACCGATTAACGGCTCCGGCGATTTAGTTTTTTTCAAGACTATGTCGTCAGTAGTTTTTATTTTCCAGCTCTCGACGGGTTTAATTTTTCTAAGCGCGTCGGGCGGAAGTCTGTGTGAAATTTTGAGATTCAAATTTTTTCTCCTTAATTTTAATTCTTATTCTGTCAAACATTTATTTGCTGCAAGAGCTTCAAGTACGGCGTTGTCTTCTGTTTCGACGAGGATCGATTTCATTTTTTCGTACTCGTCGTAACTTCCCAAGGAGTCGAGGACATCGACTAAATAATCTTTTTCTTTCTCGTCGAAGCGTCCTGTAAAAATTCCGAACATAATCACGCCTCTTGAAAACCAGCGATTAAACTCTTCAGATATAGATACAGTATCATAATATAAAAGTGCGAAATCAAAATCTTCGTGAGCTTCTTCGCTTGCGTTGTCGTCAGGCTCTTCAAAATATCCGAGCATATAAAACGGAACGTCAGGCGCAATGCTCAAAGCGTCCCATAATAAACTCGCGCAAACGCCCCGGGATTTTTCAGGCGCCATGAACCAAGCGGCTAATAATTTTGCATAAGCTCGGCCAAGAGTCCCTTCGCCGTCACGCATAGAGGCCGTTAAAATTTTTTGCCATTCTCTGCGCTCTATTAAAATTCGATAGTATAGAGCTTTGATTAAAGCAGTGTTAGTTTCGTCGTGAAGTTCTTGAGCGTCAGCGTGAGCTTCAGCAAAATTAATTGCGTCTTCACAAAATTTGAAAGCCTTATCTAAATTTCCGATGCTCATGTAAGCGAACGCGAGCCGCTGATTAATCGAGACAAAAAATAAATCTTTGTCATCAGGTTCGCAATTTCCCGGCTCGTTGAGAGCATTCAAGGCGATTTCAAGAAGTTCGATACTTCTATCTTGGTCTTCAATGTTGTCGGCCTTAAGCACAAGTGCAT
Organism: uncultured Synergistales bacterium; assembly: GCA_905236605.1. Taxonomy (GTDB): domain Bacteria; phylum Synergistota; class Synergistia; order Synergistales; family Aminobacteriaceae; genus JAFUXM01. The sequence goes on from CAJORD010000221.1 coordinate 1,305, forward strand.
CGACGTTGTAGGGATTAATTTCAAGAATTTGATTCGCGATCGCTAAAATTCGCGCGGTGCTTGTCGTGTCCCACGCCATTGTCAAAAGCTGATCGATTCGTTCTTGGTCGTTTGTGTTTTTGTTTCTTGACATTTTAAAATTTCCTTTAAATTTTTTAATCTACGTCCCATTGTGGCGCAGTCGAATCGTTATTATTTTCTTTTGGTGTCGAATTACTTTCTGAAGAGCTTGAGCTAGAATCCTTCATCGAAGTAACATTGCCATCGCTGCCGCCGCTGTCTCTGTAAGCCGTGAGGGAATTCAAAATTACTTTGCCGCCCCAAATTAATCCCCATTGCCGCGCCAAGTCTGCAACCTCGAGAGGCTCGCCGCCCTGATACCACGCGTTGACTTTTCTTAATTCTTCAGCGATGTACGGCGTAAGACGTTTTAACATTTGCCAAGTATATTCGCCGCTTCGAGGCTCGAATTTTTTCCAGCGGTTCCCGAGCCATAACCATACGCCAACTCTGTTAGTGTTCCATGCGATGAGAGTGCTTGCTCCGAATTTATCAAGGTCAAGCCAGCCCATTCGATTGCATCTGTAATTTTTGATTTTTAAAAATTCGGGACTGTCTAAATATCTTCCGTAGCTCCAAACCGAAGCAATTCTCACAAGCCCAGGGACGCTCGAAGGGACGACGGAACCGACAAGAACATTAGTGGGCCTGATTGTGCCGCCGATTTCCATTTGACCATATACCCATCTGTTCTCGGCAATTTGAGCGACGGGGAAGCCGTCAAAAGTTGCGTACCAACCGGCGGGGAGGTCGTGAGGCTTCCAAATTTCCAAATTCATAGCGTAGGCTTTTTGATACGCCGACATAACGACGCCGGAATATGTTCGCGAGCCATATAAGACGCTGCCGTTAGGAGTGATTGTCAATCTCTCGACCGCGAAGGCGCTAGATGAGAAAGTAATTAGCGAGATTAAAATTAAAAATAAAAATTTGAATTTATTAACACCGGACAAAATTTTTCACCTGCTCCTGATTTTTATAATTTATAATTTGATAATTTTAGCAAGATTTCAAAATGATGTAGAGAGATAGCAGAGTGAATTTTTGTGAATGGCTCTATGATAAAATGATTTTAGGAGAGGCGCTCTGATTTTTTGAGCGGAGCTTACACGGGGAGTCACCCCTGTAGCTTGAAAAAATTCAAGTGAAGGGAGGTGATAGCGTGAAAAAGATTTTTCAAATAATAATGATAATCTTAAAGATAAAGCTCGTAGAGGCCGTGGCAGACCTTTTACGAGCCCTAGCGGAATTAATCCGCATTATCAATTCGCGTTAATCCTTTTTCGCCTTAGGGTTTTCGCCTGAGGTGAGGAAGGCAATCCTCTCTCAGTGAGCCCTTAAATTCAAACATCCGACCTCTCCCCGACGACTTTAATTCATTATACACTATCCAAAAGCAAGGTACGGTAATTTACAAATGCAAAAAAAATTTTTTTCAACGATTTTTCTAATTTTTATAGCGTTATTTTCATGCGGACAAGTCGAAGCACTTTCTAATAGTTCCGAAGCGTTTTTGTCTTTGCCATTCGGGCACACATTCGTACGAACTCAAAAGCGAATGGAGAACAGCGGCGCGAAAGTTCTGACGCCTCGAAAAGAATCTTTAACTATGGAGGGATTTTTTGAAGGTTATCCGGCTATGTTCGTGTTTGGATTTTATAAGAACAAATTATTAAACTCGAAGGCCGTTTATCTTCAGAGTATGGGCGACGCCGAATATGACCGAGCGTTTTACGAAGCTCTACAGAAAGGTTTTAATTCGTCTTACGGCTCGACGCGTGAAGCACCGACCGCCAACACTCGCAAGGCTGGCAAAATAATGTTGCGCAACGTCTGGACACCTGACCGCTACACAACGATAACTCTGACTTATAACGCCGAAATGTCGAAGCGATTTCCCGGCAACTCGTTAAGCGACAGATTTATTCAAGTAATTTATAAATACGATAAGTGGGATAAATAAAAAATTAGCGCGGTCTTTCTCTTAAAGCTCCCGCGCTGCAAAAAAATTTTTATTTCTTCATGAACTCAGCACCAACGCGCCACGCGTCAGCTACTTTTTTATCGACGGTGTAATAAGAATTTTGGAACTGATCGAACATTATCGCGTTAAGTTTTTTCGCATCGACTTTGCCTTTTTCGTCAAGAACTTTTTCATCTGCGCTTACATTCACGATCGTGCCAGTAACTTTGACTTCGCCGAACGAGTCCCGAATCTCCGCGACTTCGCATTCAAGTGTAACCGGAAATTCTTCGATAATAGGCGCGTCAACACGCGAACTTTTCACGGCGTGAAGTCCAGTGCGCTCAAACTTATCGGCCATTGTGTTGCCGCTAGCAGTGCCAAGGAAGTCGGCTTCTTTAATGTGAGCTTCATCGGCAAGAGCGACAGTGAAAGCTTTTTTTGCGCGAATGTTTTTCAAAGTCTTGCGCTCGGGGGCCAAGTTCAAGGCGATTTTGTCCATTCCGCAAATATTTCCCCAAGCGACGTTCATAACGTCAACTTTTCCGTCTTCGCCATAAGTAGCGACCATTAAAACAGGCATAGGAAAAACTCCCGGTAAAGAACCTAAATCTTTACGCATTTTTCATAAACTCCTTTAGAAAATTAAAATTTGAATGAACGATTTAATTATTTCACACTCGTCAAGTTTTAATTTTCGATATTTTCCCCGGCTTCGTATAAGTGTTCAGGAGCGATGTCTATATCGTCGTTCCAAATGACCGTTCCGAAGTCGGCTTTAGCCTGCATAAAAAATCCGGGATTCTTCAACGGCTCATAAATTGGGATTTGCAATAATGACTTTGCATCAAAAAGTTTTACGCTCCCATCGTGAAATTTTATCGTGAGCGTGTAATCTTTATGCGGCTGAACTTCTTCGACGCTCCAAAAAGGAATTTTCATTATCGTAAAGGCTCAA
>CAJORD010000222.1 GCA_905236605.1 uncultured Synergistales bacterium
TTGTGTGTGCTTTGCGAATGTCCAAAATAAAAATTTTGCGTTTCGTTGCTTCGATTTATATTGTAATTTTAAGAGGCTCGCCTGTATTAATGCTATTGATGCTGATGTATTACGGGGTCTTTGCGCGCTCAAGTCTTGAGGCTCTTACGATAGCTACGATAACTTTCTCGCTAAACGTTGCGGCTCACATTGCTGAACTTTTGCGTGCGTCTATAAGCGCAACTGATCATGGGCAAGTTGAAGCGGCACGAACGCTGGGATTTTCAGCGTGGCAAGCATTTTATTTAATTACATTGCCTCAAGTTGTAAAAATCTCAAAGCCTGTATATCAATCGACGATTGTAAATTTGATTCAATGGACTAGCGTTGTAGGTTACGTTTCAATCACTGATTTAACTCGCGTCATCAACAACATAGCATCACGTACAATGCAGCCTATGATTACAATTAGTATCGGCATGTTAATTTATCTTGCACTCGCTTATATTGTTCATGGGATCTTTGCATTCACCGACTTTTTAGAAACAAGAAAGGAGGCCGTGCAATGAGTCTCATTGAAGTAAAAAATCTCTGTAAATCTTTTGGAAGTTTGCAAGTTTTAGATAACGTGAATTTAAGCGTTGACGAAGGCGAAAGAATTGCGATCATAGGCGGATCCGGGTGCGGCAAAAGTGTTTTCTTGCGTTCGCTTGAGCTTCTCGAAACGCCTGATAGCGGACAAATTTTCATTGATGACGAAGATATAACTTCAAAGCGCGCTGATGTCAACATGATACGCCGCAAAATGGGAATGGTTTACCAAAAATTTTATCTGTTCTCACATTTGAACGTCCTCGATAATTTGTGTCTTGCTCCTGTGAAACTCTTAGGAATGACTCGCGCCGAAGCAGAGGCCAACGCTATCGAATGGCTGTCTAAAGTCGGCTTGTCTTCAAAAATTCATGCAATGCCCACTAATTTATCAGGCGGTCAACAACAGAGAATTGCAATTTGCCGTTCGCTCATGATGAATCCGAAAGTCTTGTTGTTTGATGAACCCACAAGCGCATTAGACCCTACTATGGTAGGCGAAGTCCTCGCAATGATACGAATGTTAGCAAAACACAATTTAACAATGCTAATTGTAACTCACGAAATGAATTTTGCCCGTGAAGTAGCAAGCCGCGTTTTGTTCTTTGCTGACAAGGGAATCTATGAACAAGGCACGCCTGCAGAAATTTTTGACTCACCAAAAAGAGAAAAGACCGTCGCTTTCATTCGTAAACTAAAATATTTTGGATACGAAATCACTTCGCGACACTTCGATTTATTAGCAATGCAAGGCGGTATTCATTCATTCACGGAAAAATACGGAATTAATAAAAAGCTTGCATATAGGCTTGAACTTTGCAGCGAGGAATTAGTATACGAAATGTTATCAGGCTGTTACGACAAAGCCCGTAATAATGTGAATATATCGCTTGAAATTTCGTATTCCGAAGCCGACTCATCTGTCGTATTGACGCTTACAAGCGGCGGAGAAAAATTTAATCCGTTCGACAATGCACAAAAAATTTCAGATGACGATGACGTTCATTTGGGTGTCGCTATTTTGAAGAAAGTAGCTAAAGGCGGAATTAATTACGAGTTTTCGGAAGGACTTAACAAAATACAAATTACACTATAAAAATTAGGAAGAAGAAGCTAAAAATTCCTAACTCCTACTTCCTAACTCCTAATTATTTTTACATTTCTCCGCGTTCGATCGCCACTATACCTGTGCGCGCAAGCTCTATAATTCCAAACTCTTTCAACAAAGTTTCAAATGCTTGTGTCTTCTGGTCGTCGCCAGTAACTGAAATTGTTAAGCTGTCCGGCGTGATGTCTATTACAGACCCACGGAAGATATTTGCAATTTGTATTATTTCGTTTCGTGCAGCCTTATCCGCCGCGTGAACCCGCACCAGCATTAGTTCGCGTCTAATAGCCTTCGACGGATCCAAAATTTCAACATAATGAATCGGTACGAGCTTTCTAAGTTGCGCACAAAGCAGCTTAATTCGCTCATCATCAGAGAAAATCTCTATAGTGAAGCGCGTTACATTTTGGTCAACTGTCCAACCGGCCGCGATTGTTTCAATGTTGTATCCCTTGCGTGAGAACAAGTGCGCGAGCTGTGAAAGCACTCCGGCTTCGTTGTCCATTGCCGTTACGATTGTATAACGTTTCAAATTTTGATTATTTTCTTTTGCTTGCATGTCTATCACCTCTTAATCAAGCATAAAGTTAGCGATGAAGCTGTTTCCGCCGACCATTGGCCGCACCATCTCGTCCATATCTATTCTACAATCTATTACCCAGCCTTTACCGTCTGAACGTGAAGCCACAGCCTCTTTCAAAACATCGCGAAGCGTTGCCACGTCCGTAACTCGTCGGCCATGAACTCCATAAGCTTCAGCTAATTTTGCAAAGTCAGGGCCTCGGTCAAGTGTAGTTTGTGAATATCGTTCGTTGTAAATCAGATGTTGCCACTGGCGAACCATTCCCAACGCTGAATTATTAAAGATTAGCGTGATTATTGGCAACTTGTAAAATTCTTCTGTGCAAAGCTCGTTGCAGTTCATTCTAAAACTTCCGTCGCCCGTAACATGCAAGACAGTTTTTTCAGGATTGCCGGCCTGCGCTCCGATTGCTGCGCCAAGTCCGAAGCCCATTGTCCCGAAGCCGCCTGACGTGATTAACTGGCCGGGATAATCAAATTTGAAGTGCTGGATTGCCCACATTTGGTGCTGCCCTACGTCTGTCGTTACGATTGTGTCTTGTGGCAAAATTTCAGCCGCCGCCGATAAAACTTCTTTCGGTGTCAAAGTGCCTTCGACATCGTCATATTCTGTCTCACGTTTGAAAGAGAAAACGTAATTTTTCCAAGCGTCGTTTTTCTTGTCGTGTTTCAATTTCGCTAAGAGCAAATTCAAAATTTTCTTCGCGTCGCCGATTATGTGCAAATCCGTCATGACGTTCTTGTTAATTTCTGACGCATCTATATCTATGTGAACGATCTTCGCGTTTTTTGCAAAGCCCGCCGGATTAAGCGTAACTCGGTCAGAAAATCGGCAGCCTACAGCAAGCAGCAAATCGCAAGCGTCGCACGCCATGTTAGAAGCCTGTGAGCCGTGCATTCCTATCATGCCGGTTTTAAGAGGACTATCGCCGGGAAACGCTCCCCCGCCCATCACTGTGATAGCTACAGGCGAATCCATTCGCGCAGCTAAAGTTCTAAACTCTTGAGACGCCTTAGCTCGCACAACTCCGCCGCCGCAAATTAACAAAGGCTTCTCGGACTTGTCAATTAATTCTGCGAGTTCGTCAATCGCTTCGAGATTTATATCAGGATAACCGACACTCGGGTGATGAGTGTTTTTAAGTCGCTCTATGCGTGTGCCTGTGCTCATAAAATATTCTTCCGGCGTTACTGGATAATATTCACACTCGCTCGCCGTCGCGTTTTTTTGAATGTCAATCAGCACCGGCCCCGGACGCCCAGAACGCGCTATCGCGAATGCCTCGCGAACTGTGTCGGCCAAATTTTCAACCCTGCTCACGATATAGCTGCTCTTCGTTATTGGCAACGTTACGCCCGTTATATCGACTTCTTGAAACGCGTCACGGCCGATTAAATCGCTGTTCACGTTGCAAGTTATGAAAACTACAGGCGAAGAGTCCATATAAGCTGTAGCTACTCCCGTCGTAAGATTTGTAGAGCCGGGGCCCGACGTCGCTAAACACACTCCGACTTTGCCTGTCGAACGCGCGTAACCGTCAGCAGCGTGCGAAGCTCCTTGCTCGTGAGCCGTCAAGATGTGTTTTATCTCTTTGTGGTCATAAAGTTTGTCATAAACGTTGAGAATAGCCCCGCCGGGATAGCCGAAGACCGTATCGACCCCCTGCTCGATGAGGCACTGTATTAAAATCTCCGAGCCGTTTAACTTTCTGCTAGTGTTGCTCAAAAAAAAATCCCCTTAAAAAAAATTTGCATACAAGTTTAGCACGTTTTTATTTTTCAAAAATTTCTATTGACAAATTAGGGGGGGGTATAACATATAATGCATTTATTCTAAGAGGAGTGATTTTTTCAATGAGGCGTTCAAAATTTGTAGCTGTGATTTTGATTTGCTTTTTGTTGTTTAGTGTTGCAGATGTCCGATTGGCAAGAGCAGAGCTAACGGACTTAGATAAAGATGATGACGGCGATATTGATTTACTTGATGTCGGTATCGAAATTTTTGAAATAGGAATGAATATATATGAATTATGGGAATTGTGGGATATGTCTGGAAAGTCAGAGCCTGCTCCAGCTCAGAAGGAAGAAGCCAAAGAAGAATCCTCATGGTGGTGGCCGTTTTAATTTAAGAAAGTAAGGTTATCTCGAGTACAAAAAATTGAGGAGGCTCTAACTCCTACCTCCTCAATCTTAAATTATAAAAACGTGCCGCGAAGTTCAATCACGTCAGCAACTCTTTGTATAGCTGCCATGGAGGCTGCGCGGCGCATTTTGATTTTCTTTGCTTCGGCATAATCCCACACGCGTCGGAAGTTGCCTTTCATTATATGGACAAGTTTATTATTATATTCTTCTTCGGTCCAGAAAGCTCCCTGCAAGTTTTGCGCCCATTCAAAATAAGAGCCAATGACACCGCCGGAGTTTGCGAGGAAGTCCGGGACGATTGTAACGCCTTTGCTTGCGAGGATTTCATCGCCTTCGGGAGTAACAGGCCCGTTAGCGCCTTCGACGATGTAACGAGCTTTAACTTTGTCGGCGGTCTTGCGATTAATCATGCCGTCGCGTGCACACGGGAAAAGAAAATCGGCGTCAACGAACATATCTTCGTCAATTTTTTCGCAGTTTCCGACTTTCTCAAACCCGGTTAATAATCTCTTAGGATTTGCGTGAACGACTTCAAACGCTTTGCGAATGTCGATCCCGTTCGCAGAATAATACGAGCCTGATATATCACTTATCGCAACGACTTTAACGCCTGCTTCGGTGAGAGTCTTCGCGGTGTAGCTTCCGACGTTGCCAAATCCTTGAACGATGGCTGTAATTTTATCTGGACTTTTGCCGAGGACTTTCATTAATTCGAGTCCGCATGTAGCGACGCCGCGCCCTGTAGCTTCGTGTCGTCCGTAGCTTCCCCAGAACGTCACGGGCTTGCCTGTTAATAAGGCCGGTTCTAAGTCGCCGCGCATTTTAGAGATAGTGTCAACGATCCAGACCATTTCTTGGCTGCTTGTGTTCATGTCCGGGGCCGGAATATCGCTCCATTTTCCTAATATAGGAGAAATTCTCGCGCCATAAGTCCGTGATAATTTTTCTTTTTCTTTCTTCGACATGTTCATAGGGTCGCAAGCTATACCGCCTTTGCCGCCGCCGTAAGGTATTCCCGCGAGCGAACATTTCCACGTCATCAAGATAGCTAACGCTTCGCACTCGTCCATATCGACTTCAGGGTCGTAACGAACGCCGCCTTTAGACGGGCCAAGAGCTGTAGAGTGTTGAACTCGATAGCCTTCAAAGACGTTTACGCTTCCGTCGTCCATTTCGACAGGTATCGAAACTTGCACCCTACGTTCAGAATGGCTCAAGATTGAAATTAATTTTTCATTGAGCCGCATTTCGTCAGCCGCGCCGTAAAATTCCTGCAAAGCTGTATCGAGTAACACATTTGAAGATTTTCGCCGTTCCTGTTTCACTTTTAATACGCCTCCTTAAAATTTAATTTTTTTATTAAAAAATGAGGAGCCGGCTTTTTAATTCCTAACTCCTCACACTTAATTCTTAACTGCATTTACAAGCGTCATAGCTCTTTGAATGTCTTTATCGAGCCACGTGTTTACAGCTCGTTCAACGTTATCGACGATATCGGGAAGCTGTTTTCGCTCGTCTTCGTTAAAATGTCCGAGAACGTAATTAATCATTTCGCCGGGGGCTTTGCCGATTCCAACTCGCAGACGCGGGACATCAAGACTTCCCAACGCTCCCAAAATCGAAATTAAACCGTTATGACCGCCAGCCGAACCGCTCGCGCGAAGTCGCAACTTTCCAAACGGCAGCGCCATATCGTCATAAATTATTAAAACGTCGCTTAGTTCTATCTTATAAAAATTCACGGCTTCAGCCACGGCTATCCCGCTTGAGTTCATGAAAGTCAGCGGCTTTATATAAATCACGCCGTCGGCTTTCCAAAATTCAGAATGAAATTTCGTTTGTGGCGAGCCGAGATTTTTGTTTACGATTATGTGGTCAACGCACAGCCAGCCCGTGTTATGACGGGTGAAAGCGTATTCAGTTCCGGGATTTCCGAGGCCGGCTATGAGTTTCATGACACATTACTTCTTGTCTTCTGCTTCAGCGTCTTCCTTGGCGGCCTTGCCCTTGGCTACGACTTCGACATCAGCAGCGGCGGGTGCTTCTTCTTCAGGTTCTGCCTCTTCAACACCGCGCGAGGTTACGACATTCGCAACGATTTCTTCTGGGTCAGCAAGGACTTCGACATTTTCAGGAAGTTTCAAATCTTTAACGTGGATAGCGTCGCCAACATTGAGGCCGGAAACGTCAACGGTGATAACGTCAGGAATGCTCATCGGCAAGGTCTCGACTTCAAGCTCGTGAGTGAACTCAAGGACTCCGCCATCTTTGACGCCCTGCGAGTCTTCGCGTCCGACGACTTCGACAGGAATTTTAACTGTAATCTTGCGTCCTCTTACAAGATGTAAGAAGTCAACGTGAAGCGGCATGTCTGTGAGCGGGTGTCGCTGTGCTTCGCGGATTATGCAAAGTTCTTCGCTGCCGTCAGGAAGTTTGACGTTAAGTCGCGTCGTTTCCCAGTGCCCAGCCAAAATTCTTTCAAGCTCGCGCATGTTGACTTTGCCTTTGATGTTTTCTTTGATTTCGGGGCCGTAGATTATGCAGGGCACGAAGCCGGCGCGTCTAATTCTTCCGTTTTCGCCTTTGCCTGTCTTCTCACGGGACTCCATCACTAATGTTACTATGTTCGCCATGAAAAAAACTCCTTTTGAAAAATTTATAAAACGATTATATTCTATATTTGGAAAAATTCAATTATAATTAACACAAAGCAACTTAAAAAAGTAAGGAGTTTATTTATGAAAGTCCCACGATATAAAATTTTTTGCGTTTTGATTTTCTCGACTATGCTAGCAAGTCCAGCATATTCAAACGTAAAAATGACTTTGCCGCAATATGTTCAGGAAATTTTATTAAATAATCACTCGCTTAGAGCCGGAGTCAAAAACGTCGAAGCCGATTATTACTCTGTGCTTGCCGCTGTGGGCTATCAACGACCAACGACGGCCGCGGCCGCGACAGGCTCATATGCAACGAAGCAGCAAGGAGTTCGCAACGTCAGCGCCGGAAGTTTAGCCCTGCGACTTTCACAGCGTATCGACATATCCGGAAGCTATAAACTCGACGAGCAGCAAAATATTTTAGGTTACGAAGTCTCACGCGCAAATTTTGATAACAATGTGAACACGATGATAGCTGCTGCCGAAGAAACTTGGTGGTCAGCTGTTTTAGCTCGCGAAAATGTGAAACTTCAAAAGGATATAATGAACCAACGCGCTGAAAATCACAGGATTACAATGGAAAAGTATAATCAAGAACTTGTTCCGAGATTGGATATAGTCCGCAGCGACGCGCAAGTCGTTGAAGCCGGCAGCCTCGTAAAGAACGCCGAAACCACATATATGAATTTGCTCGCGGAACTTTCGCTAATGGCGGGCGGTCTTGATGTTGAGCCTGTTGACGAAGAATTACAAGTTCCAGTTTTTGATATTACAATGAATTTTGATGATGCATTGTTGTATCGTCCTGATGTAAGAGCCGCGCGGCTGAACCTTGAACGCGCTAAGCTAGTGAAAAAGCTCACAGCGAAGGGCTTATCACCGACGCTTGATTTTGCATTCCAGTTTACACCATGGTCAGACCCTGAATATTATTCGACGCCTAATAAACTTCAGGCGGGAGCCTCACTGACTTTAACTGTCCCGATCTCTGACGGTAATACAACAAAATACAAAGTTCTAAATACAGATAGATTGATACAAGCAGCCGAAGCAAATCTTCACGCCGTTGAAGAGACAACGCGCCGTGATATTGCAGTAGCCATCAATAATTGGCGTAACGCCGCAGCCGCTGAACAAGATAAGAAAATACAAGTTGAACGTTCCGAGGAAGAATTGCGAATTACGGAGCTAATGTATTCTGAAGGAATGGGCGCACAGATTGATTTAATCAACGCTCAAACGGCTTATCAGGCAGTCAAAACTGAATACTTAGATGCAGTTAAAAATATGTATGTCGCTCTTGTGGCATTGCGTAAGGCGATTGGAGATTATTCACCGAACGAAGACGGCACTTGGAAAGAAGCTGTAGAGCGTTATGGCAAGGGCAATGACGTTTTAGGCGAACCCGGATTAAAAACTCTTCGCACGGATATGAAGAAGCTGAAAGCTAAGAGTGCAAATAAGGATAAGAACAAAGATTAAGACATGAAAAACTTGAAATTAAAACGACTTTTTTTAATTACAATCGCGCTTTTATTAATTGTAATTTGCGCAGCCGAAGCTAAAAACACAAAAGCTAGTAACATAGCTAACTTGTTTACTCACGTTAATCCTTCATTAAGTGCAAAGAAGGCTCAAGAATATGCAAATTTTGTAATTCAAGCGAGCGATAAGCACAAGCAAGACCCTTACGCAATCGCGGCCCTGATTGTGCATGAATCGACGGTGAATAACAAAGCTGTATCAAAAGGCGGCGATTATGGTCTAATGCAAATTCGTTGGAAAGTCCATGAAAAGGCGATAAAGAAAGAATTTCCCAAAGTCAAGAAGGCAAGCGATTTGTTTGATGCAAGAATTAATATTTTGTTTGGTACAGAGATACTCAAAGACTGCATGAACAAAGCCGGCGGCGATCTTCGCGGGGGAATTTTGCGTTACAGTGGCGGCAATGAAAAATTAGTTGGAAAAGTTACGGCCACGATGAAAGAATTACAGTCAAAAGACGGCTCTACGACTGTGAAAAAGAAGATTAAAACCAAAAAGAAAAAGTAAAGGAGCATATGACAATCATGAAAAAAATTTTTGTAAGTTTAGTAATTCTTATGATGTCATGCGGCGTTGCAGCAGCCAACATTGTTTATACAACTGCTGAAGGCGGCTTAGGCATGATTCAAATTTCCAGCTCTTCAAGCGCGGACGTTACAGGCGTTACATACAACGGCGAAGCAGGCTCAATCGCTGCACCGTACTGGGAAAATAACACTTCAAACGGCACTGGAAATTCCAAAATAATTTTTATAACTCCCGTTGAAAGTAACGACCCTGAACTCTCTGGTGATACGGCTTTAAGGTTCGCATCATCTTCAAAACTTACAACACCACTTGACAACGAGGATAAGCCAATCATTTTGGAAAATACATATGGTCGGCCAATCGTCGCAAGCACCAACGGCGGAGCAAGTCTGTATCTAGCAACAGGTGCAACAGTTCGCGAGTATGATACAGAAAATTTCAAAATACGAAACGTTTACTCTTATAAGAGTGATGATATTTCACCAAATCCAGAGATTAAAGGCGTTTTAACAACTGATTACCGCGTTTATGTCCTAGTTGCACGTAATATAACTGTATCTGCCGATCTCGTTTTAAGTCTTAACGGCCTTCTTACGTTAAACACTGAAAACGTCGAGAAATGGGAGCTTCCATTTACAGACTCGAGAGCTCATACTATAAGTTTGCTTAGTAGTTCAAGAATTGCGGTAGGTTGTGATGATGGCGTTTATGTAACGACAAAATCCAAAACTACTCAACTTGTTTCAACTGATATACCGGTCGTAGCAATTTGTAAAGACACTGGGAAAGGATTTTATTACATTTTACAATCTGAAGATGCAGACGGAACTAAAACAAATTCTTTGTATCATTATGAAGAAAATCAAGAGCCGGCTGCGTTGCTTACAGGCATTACGGGCAATAGCGCACAGCTAATCAAAGACCCAAAATACAAAGTTATTGCAGCGCTTATTGGTGAGGAAATAGCTTTGATAAACATGGAAGATGATGATGTATTCGAGATTTACACAGCTACGGAGCTTGGCGGAACTGTTGCAGGCGGCACTCCGATTAGCGCGGCAGCGAGTTCATCATCTGGAAATTCAGCCTCGTCAAGCAGCGGTTGTCAGCTTACTGGCGCGGGTTTAGTTTTGATTTTAGCAATGCTTACAAAATTACAATTTAGAAGGAAGTGAGATTTATGAACAAAATCATCACTATTGGGCGCGAATTTGGTTCAGGCGGGCGCGAATTTGGCCGAAAACTTGCGGAGCTTCTCGAATTTCCATACTACGACCGCGAAATAATTGCCGAAATTGCAAAACGCACTTCGCTCTCTGAAAAGTATGTTCAGAATATTGCAGAACACAAGCCCGTTATTCCGTTCCCGATCCACACGGGAAGAACGTTTTGGGCCGTTATGCCTGATTATGGTCAGTCTGTACAATCTGAACAACATAATATAATTCGTGAGGTAGCTTCAAAATCTGATTGTGTCATCGTAGGACGTGGCGCTGACTACATTCTTCGCGAGTATCAGCCGTTTAGAATTTTCGTGTATTCAGACATGGAAAGTAAAATCACACGCTGCCGCGAAAATCAAAGCAACGACTACGAACAATCCGAAATGACCGACAAAGAACTTTCACGCCGAATTGAACAAATTAACAAGTCGCGCGCTGATTATTACGAGTTTTACACCGGACAGAAATGGGGCGACAAATCCAATTACGATTTACTTGTAAATACAAGTTTCATTAAACCGGATAAGCTCGCTGAAGCTGTGAAATTAGTGATTTCTAATTAAAAATTTAACTAAACGGGAGATGACACTATGCGCAATTATCTTGACGTTCTCGCAAAAGTGGAAGAATGCGGGACAAAAGCTTGGCTCGTTGGCGACACGGTCCGAATGATTCAAATGGGTATTCAGCCTGAAGTTATCACACTTGCAATCAGTTCCAACGATTTATACAAAATAGCGCTTGCACTTGGTACGGGTACAGTTGACGCAAGAGGCCCTTATCCTGCGTTACGTGGCGAATTATTTGGCGTTCCGTTCAGAGCTTTTGGGCTTCGACGTCCAACGATTGAAGAAGATTTAGCGTGCCGCGATTTAAGCATTGAAGCTATCGCAATTCGTTCAGACGGCGGCATTGTTGACCCGTTCGGAGGGCGTTTCGACATAAGAAACAGAGTAATTAGGCTCACGGGCGACAACTTTGAACTTATTCACGAAGACCCCTTGCGAATACTAAGAATTTTGAGATTTTCAGCGGAATTAGAAATGGATATTTTCTGGAAGACCGCAAGTGATGTTCGTGAATATCTCGAAGAACACGCCGATAGTATGGCCAAAATCCCTGCTGAACGCTGGGGCCGTGAGATTATGAAAGGGATTGTTCACCACCCTTACACTTTCATAAGAATGTGTGATAATTTTCATTTGATTCCTTTCTTCCTGAAGGAGCTTGAAGAGCTAAAGAACACGGACGGCGTGTATGAGCATGTTTTACGCGTTCTCGAAAACATTGAGAAAAAAATCGAAACACACAAGATTATGCAGACGAAAGCTTTTGTGCTCGCAGGGCTTTTCTGCAACATTGGAACAAAAACTCTTGATGGCAATGATCGCACTAAATACACTGACAGACTTGTAAATGAGTGTCTCACAAGTTGGAACGTCCCGTCCGAGACCATTGAAGAGGTCATCGCAATCATCAACATGTACAGGCATTTTTATAATCCAATTTCGGAAGAAAGATTTTGTAAAGGAGTTCTCGATCATTCCGAAGAGGCTATAGAAGTGGCTATGGAGTTTGCTTTATGCGTTGCAGAAGCTGACGGCGTCGTAGAAAAATACAGCGACGTCCTCGAAGATAATACTTGGAATTTGAAACAAGTTTTGAGGAGATTTAATAACGTCCGACTTCAGACAGAAGGCGCAACGCGTTACATGACCGGCCGCGAAATCATGGGCTTGTTACACTTAAAACCCGGCCGCCGCGTTGGAGAATTACTTGAAGGCTTAGATATGGCCGTCGGAACTGGCAAAATCAACAGTCGAGCAGGTGCGGAAGCTTGGTTGAAAGCACAATAGCAGCAATTTCAACGGCGTTAGGCGAAGGAGGCATAGCGATTGTGCGAGTTTCCGGGCCTGACGCCGTCAAAATTTCTACAAAAATTTTACAACGAAAAAATTTTGAAATTCCCGGTAAATTGTATTTAACGAGCTTGACTGATGACGACGGAAATATTTTAGATCGCGTCCTTGCAGTCGTGTTCAAGGCTCCTCACAGTTACACCGGCGAAGACATTGTAGAAATTCACACTCACGGCGGAATCTTTATAGCGCGGTTTTGCTTGGATATGTTGCTGAAAAACGGCGCCGAACCTGCTAAGCCGGGCGAGTTTACGCGCAGAGCTTTCACAAACGGACGAATTGATTTATCGCAGGCCGAAGGAGTTTTAGGAGTTATTCACGCTCAAAGCCTCGAAGCTCTCAAGGCCTCCGCGCGAACTCTTAATGGCGGCTTGTCCAAAGTCATTCAAAAAATCCACGCGAAAATTTTAGACATTCAAGCAAATTTTGAAATTAATCTTGACTTCCCCGAAGGCGAAATTTTTAACGCGGACTTTGATTCGAGTTTTGAAATTTCGCAGGCCGTTCACGAACTCGAAAATCTTTTATCGCGCTGCGAAGCCGGAATGATTTTTAACAACGGCGTCAAGCTCTCCATAATCGGACGTCCTAACGTCGGCAAATCTTCCCTGCTTAATGCTCTTCTTGGCAAAAATCGCGCAATCGTTACAGAAATCCCAGGCACCACTCGCGACGTAATCAGCGAAACGATTTTAATTAATTCTCTTCCTGTGATTTTGTCAGACACCGCCGGAATCCGTGAGACTGAAAATTTAATTGAGGCCGAAGGCGTTCGGCTTGCTATCTCCGCAGCTAATGAGAGCGATTTATGCCTGTTCGTCGTCGATGGCTCTAAAGAAATTTCAAACGAAGAATTAAATTTTATAAACTCAATTTCAGAACGCGCTATTGTAGTTATCAATAAGTCGGACTTGACGCAGGCCGCGGATTTTAATTTAGACATTCAAAAAATAAAAGTCTCTGCAAAAAACGGAACAGGCATTGACGAACTTAAAGCCGCGATTTTTAATGCCGCAATCAAAACGCCGGCAGCAGGAGGCGAATTAAACGCTTCAGCGGCTCAACTTCAAGATATTCGCGAAAGTCTTTCATCGTTGCGCAAAGCTCTCGACTTGTCATTGAAGGATTCTGAATCCGATTTAATCGCCGGACTTTTGAACGCTGCGCGAGTTTCTTTAATGCGAGTTTTGGGCCTTGAAGTCGGCGACGAATTATTAGACCACATGTTCAGCCGTTTTTGCGTAGGAAAATAAATTGCCTGTGCTAAAATTTCCTAAAAA
>CAJORD010000223.1 GCA_905236605.1 uncultured Synergistales bacterium
AACGGCATAATCTGGCTAAAATATTCTGACGTCGAAAGCACTCATGACGGACTCGCGATAACGCGCCTATATGTAGTTTTGGGACGTCAGGGCCTCGCTTCAAAATGGCTCGAATGGAACATTCAGACACCCGCCGGCGGTGAAACAGAAATTTTGCTCGCTGATGCCTACGACTTCGCGACGCTGAACAAAATCACAACCGTAACGCCAAAAGAAGACCATGACGCCGGATTCAAAACTGTAGAATTTATGGGCCTGCCTGAAAAATTTATTTTGACTGTCGCATGGAAAGAAATTTTGCCGAAGCAGCTCG
Source organism: uncultured Synergistales bacterium (assembly GCA_905236605.1). Taxonomy (GTDB): domain Bacteria; phylum Synergistota; class Synergistia; order Synergistales; family Aminobacteriaceae; genus JAFUXM01. The sequence continues at coordinate 314 of CAJORD010000223.1, forward strand.
CAATCGAAGGGCTTTGCTGGTTTCAAGAAGATTTGAGAGTTTGGGAATCCGTCGTTGATATTGCCTCGCCTCAAGAATTAAAGTACAAAACTTTCCCGGCCGTTTATCCGTCAGAACACGAATTTTTTAACGGCGAACACTCTTACACTTGGCGACGAATTAATATCGACCCTTATACTTCTAACGAGTTAGCACGGCTTCAGCGTCAGGGTGTAATTTTCGGAACTCGCAACGGCAGCGCAGCACTTTCAAATTTGTTGAAAGAAATTGAAAACGTCGAAGGACTTTCAGCCCCGGCCGATGCAGGCGCAACTCCTCAAAAAATAATTTCGTGGTTAATGAAGCGTCCTGAAATCGAATTTTGCGAAGGCACTCCCCGAAAAATCCCGGCATTGTCGTTATCACTGACTAAGCGTGAAAAAGTTTTGCTCGCGAAATCGTGGCTGACTTCAAAAAAATTAGAAGCTTTCGTGGATTGGCAGTTGCCTTTTGAACCTGACGAGGACACGCCGCTGTCATCAGGAATTTTTTTCAGTCCTGTCCTTGAATACATGCGCGGAAAAGATTCGGCCTTTCACGATATGGGAGCTTCGCTTCTGATTGATGGCGCGAAAATTTTTGGATTTAATCCTGACGCAGGAAAATTGACGGCGCGGCGAATCCCTTCATCAAAATCTACGTCGAACAGATTATCGGCGATTATGGACCTTAAACTTGCCAACAACGGTTTATTAAATGGAAGTGTCCGCGTGTTAATGCGTGGCGCGTGGGGAAATTATATAATCGGTGATGAAACTCCGGACGCTGAAAAATTGAAAAAAATTTTAATTTCTTTGTTCCCGGATTTGAAAAATTACAGCGACGTGAAATTCAGAACGGTCAAAGGCGTTCCAGAAATTTCATTCACGATTTTGAACAAGCCTGGCGTCGCAGGCACAGGCAAAGGGATTTTGGCGGTGTTGCCATTCTTTGAACCGGTCGCGGTGCGCAAGCTCGGAACTTTTGAAACGCCGCTTGAAATTTTATTCCCGTTCGTAATCGATCAGAATATTAATTTGGCTTTCCCTGATGACGCTACGGAAGCTCTAATTTCTGGACGGTCGGCGAAAAATCCCGATAAAATTAATTACAGCCACAATTATAATAATCGTCGGCACAGGCTTGTCGCAGATTCAAGACTCGAAGTCGGACTTCAAAATATTAGTTCTGGCAACATGTCTTTATTACAAAGCTGTCTTGACCAGTGGCGCGCGTTCTCGTCGCGTCATGTTCCGATTCGATAGAAGGAGGAGATTAGAAGCATGAAAAAATTTTTTGCAGCGATATTCTTATTGATGACTTTGTGTTCTGTATCTTACGGTGCGACCAGCGAAGACATGAACGTATACATGAGACAAGATGTTTTTGACGCAAAAATGGAAGCTCTGCTTCTTAGAATTGAGGGAAAGATTGACGCCTTATCCGCTTGCAGTGTGCGGAGCACTGGTTATTTTTCTGTACATGAATAAATTTTTAGAGGCTCGCGAAATGAAAAAATCGTTTACAACTCTCGAAGACGTCAAGCGATTGATCGCCGAAGCAAAATTAAGCGGAGCCACGCAAATGTAAAAAGGAGAATAAAAAAATTAAATGAAAGGCGAAAATTTAGCAGTAACGAAATTAAACGACACATTAAAAAATTCGATTAAGTCCCTAGGCGTTGAAGACGTTTCAGGATTTGAATTTGAAAAACCTCGCAACGAAGGACACGGCGATAGAGCTTCGAGCGCGGCTATGAAACTCGCGAAGACTTTGCGACAAAAGCCTAGCGACATTGCAAAAAAAATTTCTGAAAATCTTCAATCTGAATATATCGACAAAATCGAAATCGCCGGCGCAGGCTTTGTGAACGTCTTCTTGAATAAAAAATTTTATGCCGACGTCATCGAAGATGCTTTGAAGCAGGGCGACTCTTACGGCTCCGTCAACATTGGCAATCATAAAAAAGTTCAAGTTGAGTTCGTCAGCGCAAATCCTACAGGCCCGCTCCATATTGGACACGGACGAGGCGCTGCGCTTGGTGATTCTGTCGCAAGAATTTTGAAATTCACAGGTTGGGACGTTCAACGCGAATATTATGTAAACGATTCCGGACTTCAAATTGAAACTTTAGGACGCTCAACGCGCGCGAGATATTTTGAAATTTTAGGACGCGGCGAAGATGCTCCCTTCCCTGATAACGGTTACAAAGGTGATTATCTTTACGACATCGCAAGAGAAATTATTAATCTCGAAGGCGAAAAGTTTTTAGAGATGCCCGAAAAAGAGAGCCTCGAATTTTTTAAAAAGTATGCCGCTGAAAAAATTATGGGCGAAATTAAAGATGACTTAGAAAAATTCCGCGTTAGCTTTGATAATTTCTTCCCCGAAGGCTATCTTCACGAAAATAATTTAGTTTATTCGGCCATGGAAGACTTGAAAGCCCGCGGCTATGCTTATGAACAAGACGGCGCCTTATGGTTCAAGACCGAAGACACTATCGGCGACGATAAAGACCGCGTTTTAATCAGAGCCAACGGAGTCCCGACTTATTTTGCCGCCGACATCGCGTATCACAGAAATAAATTTATAACTCGCGGCTTTGAAAGAGTTATCGACGTTTGGGGCGCGGATCATCATGGCTATATAGCTCGCGTAAAGGCCGCTATCAAGGCGATGGGCAAAAATCCTGACGACTTCGACGTCTTATTAATTCAGCTTGTAAATCTAATTCGTGACGGCGTGAATGTGAATATGTCAACGCGCGCGGGAGAGTTCATAACGCTTTCGGAAGTCATGGACGAAGCAGGGATAGACGCAACGCGATTCTTTTTATTAATGCGGAAGAGCGACAGCAAAATTGATTTCGATATGGATTTAGCCAAGAAACAAGGCAACGAGAATCCCGTTTATTATGTTCAATATGCCCACGCACGAGTTTGCGGTCTCACTCGCGAATATGAAAAGAACGGCGCGAAATTATCTTCCGAATCCATTCCCGAAGAAATTTTTAACGAACGTGAAGCCCGTGAACTTGCAAACATGATTGCGTTCTTCCCTGACGAAATAAAAGCCGCTTCAGCCGGTCTTGCTCCTCACGTCATCACGGCTTACGCAATGTCTTTAGCCGGAGCGTTTCATTCGTTTTACAACTCCGGAAGAATTATTGACGCTCCTGACGCTGCCGGACGTGTCAGACTTTCACAAGCTGCCGCCGGAATCGTTCGTAAGTGTCTTGAACTCGTCGGTGTGAACGCGCCTGAAAGAATGTAAAAATTTTTTTAGAATCATGAGTCATGATTTCAATTAGAAAGATTTTAATCATAACGCTTGCGGTTTTGGGTCTGGCATTGACGGTCAGCTATTACAGATTCGAGCTTGACCGAATAGCCGAAATCAGAGCTGCGATCGTCAAGAGTGAAGCCGAGCTCGAACGCAAGCGCGAGATTGTCAGAATTTACAGAGAGAAAGCCGCGTTTTACAAAACTAAAGAAGGGATCGAACATCTCGCCCGCGAACAATATAATCTCGTTGGCGATAAAGAGCGCGTGTTCTTGCTCGTCAGTCCTGACAATGTCCCTAATATATTTAATGACGAGGTGCTAGGAATTGGCAACGAAAAATAATTGTGTGATTCGTTTAGAAAAAGAAAATGATTATAGAGCTGTCGAAAATCTTATCCGTGAATCGTTTTGGAATGTTTACCGTCCGGGCTGCTACGAACATTACGTGATACATGTCTTGAGAGATGACCCAAATTTTGTAAAAGAACTTGATTTCGTCATGGAGTTAAATGGCGATTTAATTGGCCAGAATATGTTCATGAAAACAGTAATAAAAGCTGACGACGGCAAAAATATTCCTGTTTTAACAATGGGGCCGATTTGTATAACGCCTGAACTTAAACGTAAGGGATATGGCAAAATCTTGTTGGATTATTCATTAGATAAAGCAGCGGCCTTGGGCTTTGGTGCAGTTTTATTTGAAGGAAACATTGATTTTTATGGCAAAAGCGGCTTTGATTATGCACGTAAGTTCGGCATAAGATACAATGATTTACCGGAGGACGCGGATTCTTCGTTCTTTTTGTGTAAAGAGTTAATAGCAGGCTACCTTAATGATGTAACAGGCGTTTATTTGACGCCAATGGCTTATTATGTCGATGATGCTGACGTTCTGGAATTCGATAAAGAATTTCCTCCGAAAGCAAAATTAAAATTACCCGGACAAATATTTTCATGAGCAAAAATTTTGTTTTACATTCTAATTGGCCTCCCGCCGGTGATCAGCCCGAGGCCATTGAAGCTCTAACAAAAAGCATTAAAGATAAAAATCGCTTTCAAACTCTAATGGGCGTTACAGGCAGCGGAAAAACTTTCACGATCGCCAACGTCATCGCAAATCTAAATCGCCCTGCGCTGGTG
>CAJORD010000224.1 GCA_905236605.1 uncultured Synergistales bacterium
ACAGCCAATCTTACTTCACGATGAGTAGGCTTGAATTTCAAAATAGCTTTCTTAATCGCGGATAATCCTTCACGTTTTCTTAAATCAGCTGCGTAAGTAAATTTCAAAGTGTCAAGCCATAATTTTAATTTTCCAGTTTCAGCTAAATCCTTGCGTGATAGGACGTGAATAACAGGTTTGATTTTAGATAATGCTTTTATAAGCGGCGACGATGTTGAAGCCGGGGCCCGTGCGTCCCTGACCTCAACAATTAAATCTAACTTCGATACAATTTCATTTAATTTTCGCGTTCCCTTAGCCATGTGGCCGGGATACCAAACTGTTCGCGGCATTTGAAAATTTTTATTTTGGGATTCCGATTCTGTTCAGCGGCCAATATCTAAAGAACACCGGCCCGCGCATGTCTTCAATCGAAGCGAAGCCCCAGTATCGGCTATCTTGCGAGTTTGAGCGGTTATCACCAAGCATGAAATATTTATTCTCTGGAACTGTGAAGGGGACTTCTGGGAAAATATTATTCGGTCGCATTGTGTAACGATCATGATTTTTCACGTATGGTTCCGCGGTCGGCTTGCCATTTATATACACGACTCCGTTTTTTATATCTACGACATCGCCCGGGATTGCAATAACTCGTTTTACAAAATCCCTGTCTCTGTCCATAGGATACTTGAAAACGTAAAGCGAACCGCGTGAAGGTTCAAAAAATAAATTCCAGAACTTCGCAACTAAAACGCGATCTTTAATTTCAAGTGTCGGAATCATTGAGCCGCTCGGAATCCAAAAAGCCTGAACTATAAAAGTTCGTATTATCATCGCGAGGATAAAGGCCCAAAATATCGTTTCGACAGTCTCACGCCACCACGGTTTTGCAGCTTCAGCCGCCATTATTCTTCACTCCTCACTGCGTCTGAGTCTTCATTAAAAAACTCTTCCACTTTATACATAACTCCGTTGATAAATCGTGCGGAATTTTTTGTTCCAAAGTCGTTGGCAAGCCGCGCCGCCTCAGTAATTGCGGATCTAAAGGGCAATGTTTTCTCTAAAAATCCTTCAAGCACCATGAGGCGCAAAATAGTGCGGTCTACGCTCATCATTCTGTCGGGAGTCCAGCCGGTTACGACACGAAGAAGCACGCTGTCAATTTCGTTTTTTCTGTTCCAAACTTGCACAGAAAGATCGCGACAGCGCTTTTTAACTTCGGGGGTGTCGTTTTTGGCTACGTCATCAAGATTCATGAAAAGCTCAAGTGACGCATTAAAATCTTGTTCCGGATAAATATCAAGCGAATATAAAAACTGAACGGCAAGTTCTCGCGACCGATGAACGGCCTCAAATTTGCGTCCGATAGATTTTTTTTTAAGTTTAATTTTTTTTTCAGGCATGTTTTAAGCGCTCCTGATTTTTTTTGCAAGCATTGAAAGCCCACGTATAGAGAACCACGCGGCCGCACCCCAGAACGCCGTCCAGAAAAATCCGACGAAACCGGCCGTTACGATTACGGCAGCACATGACGCGACAAACGCCCAAGTGTACGGATTTTGAACAAACTGCATAAAACCGCGTTCAGGCGTCGCCCACAACACAGAAGCTTTCATGCCTATGGGGTCAAGAACTTCGGTTAAATGACTTTCAATTTTATTTTTTACGTCCGGTGAAAGGGCTTCTTCTGTTATAACGATCGTAACGTCCGCTTGACTGTCTGACGGTGCAAGCGTGATAGAGTAAAATCTGAATCGCGATTTCAAAATATAATCTGCGAATTCAAAAATTCCTTTGTTCGATATTTTTATAAGTCCAAGTGGCGTATCTTTCCATAAAAAATACATCAGTCGGCCTCTTCGTCATAATCAGATAAAAAAATTTTGTCCGTGTCTATGTCAATCTGAAGATCGCTGCCTTGTGTCGTGTATATCCCCTGAACGTTGACATTAACGGCTTGAACTTCGTAGCCTGTGTAGCGTTCGAGATTGTCTTTGATTTTTTCCTGAACGTCCCACGCTATATCAGGGATTCTCTGGCCGTATTTTACTAATATGTAAACATCGATTGAAATTATCCCCTGCGAATGGTCGACATCGGCGCGTATTCCTCCGCTTCTGCGGCCTATGCTGAATTTCGAGGCCAACTTCTCGGCCATTTTTATATTTGAAATCCCCTGAATGGTCTTTCTGGCAAGCTCCACAATGACATCTTCGGAGACATGAATGACTCCGCCCGCG
>CAJORD010000225.1 GCA_905236605.1 uncultured Synergistales bacterium
AATGGTAATCAATACAGGCGAACAGGGCGGGCAGACAGTACCTCACCTCCATCTGCATTTGTTAGCAGGACGTAATCTCGGCTGGCCACCCGGCTAACCGGTGATCCGAATGAATCCGAAGGGAGGGATTTTGACATGACGACAGTAACCCGTAAGGACGGAGAGTCTCTTGAGGATACCCTCAGACGATTTAAGCGTGAAGTAGCAAGAGTAGGCACACTCCGCGAGGCTCGCAGACGTGAACATTACGAGAAGCCTAGCGACGCTAAAAAAATAAAACGCGCCGAAGCCGCACGTAAACGCAAGAGTATGCGCCATAGGAATCCAGGCTAAATTTAATTTAGTAATTTAGAAGTGAGGGGTGAGAAATAAAAATTTTTTCACAACCTCACTATTTTTTATTTTTAATTTTTTATTCAAAAGGAGAAATTTTTTATGTCATTAACTCAAGACATCGCGCACGATTTAATGCAAGCAATGAAAGACCACGCCGAAGAAAAACTTTCGACTCTTAGAATGTTGAAAGCTGAACTCCAGAAGCTGCAAGCTGACAAGGGCAAAGATTTTGAAATCAAAGATGAAGACGTTCACACCGTAATCAAAAAATTAATCAAGCAACGCAAGGACGCCGCCGAGCAATATTCAGCCGGTGGAGCCAAAGACAGAGCCGAAGCCGAACTTGCCGAAATCAAAATCCTTGAGCCTTATCTCCCGAAGCAGTTGAGTGATGAAGAAATTGACGCTCTAATTTCCGAAGCTGCAAAAGAAATCAACGCCGCTTCACCTAAGGACATGGGCAAATTAATGAAAGCGGTTATGGCAAAGACTAAAGGACTTGCTGACGGTTCGCGAGTAAAAGACAAAGTAAACGCCTTTTTAAATAAGTAAGAAAGCAATTAAAAGGAAGGTTGTGAGCCGGGGAGTTTCATGTTCCCCGGCGGTAGTTATCACTGAAAAGTATGAAGAAAAGATATTGTCTAACTGGTACAATATATATTTGAATTGCATTGAGCCGGCATTGTACACTTCAAATTAAAATCTGTCAAATTACGAATTAAAAATTTCAAATTTAACTTATTCTTTACTCCATGTTATTCACGGTCACGTTCGCGGGATCGATTTTCGTAATTCTGAAAACGTCCTCCGAAGTCGTTTCGGCTCTCACAGGCAGCGTTACAGGCGTCATAAAGATATTCGTCATGTCAACATAGGCTTTAATGTTTATGTCATCTTTTGAAAGATTCGCAATGATTGACGGCTTGCCCTCAATCGTGACAGATACATTCATCGGGCTGGCTTCCCAGTTTTGAGATTTATCTGCGACTTCGCGAATTTCAATCGGAATATTTGTAAGCATGGTCTCTGCGCGCGCTTCACTAAGTTGCAAACTCACTCGCACGGACGAATTATTAACAAGTGAAACGCCTTCGACTTCCGGCTGTCTTAACGGCGTTACTATAGATTGATTTTCCGTAATCATTGAAACGTCTATACCTTCGGTGTTTATCGTTTCGACTTTCGCAAGGTCTTCGAGCGTTCCTTCGATTTGAATTTCAGATGGCTCTGTCGTAACTGCGCGAATCTCGTAATCGTTATCAAGTTTGCCTGTTAATTTCACGTTCACGGGGACACGTTTTCGCGGCAGCCCTCGAACAAGCGTTCCATGAAAACGAACTTGCGCCGGCTCGACCGTAACATTATCTTCAAATGCTTCGGACTGTGTGAGCTTCACCGCCATAAGTCGTTCGCCGCCTTCTTGTAATTCTTCGATTGTCGGAGTAATTCGGACGGAACCGACTTTTGCCACGTCATCTTCAGCGCCGCGAATGCCGACTTCTTTGGGAATTATCTCAACGCCTTCGATATAATGACCGTCGGGAATGTTTTGCGGCAAAATCGTTTCGACAGTAACGAGCCTTGAAATTTGACGAACTAAATCTAAAGTTGCCTGCGACGGGAAACACGAAATTAAATTTATATTCGCCGGTGTTTCTACGTTTATATTGAGCGTGTATTTTTTGCCGGGGACTAAATTTCTTGCATCGACATAGGCTTTCACGGAATTATAATCAAGCCGCATTAGAGCTTCTTCAGAGCCGCGAATTTCAACATCAACTTCCGAAAGCCGCCCTCGCAAGATAACTTGTGAATCAAGGCCGCGATATTCAAGAGGACAAGAAAATTTTCGATTTATAAATTCGCTTTCCTCAATTCCGGTTACGTATATCCACATGAACACAGATAATGAAATCGAAAGTATCCACAATGCCCACGAAGAAGTCAAAATTTTATCGAAGTCGAAATTTTTTAATTTCAATTTACAAGTCCTCCCATTCCGCCCGCGTCTGGATTCTGGTTGCTAGTCCAGAGTAATTTTTTAAGTTCATGAAGCCGACCTTTCCAACCTTTATTTTTCTGCTCGCCAACGAAGTAGTGCATTAACAATCTTTCAATTTGAAAATCTTTGAGATTTTTATCGAGATGTCCCGAAGCTGCTAAAGAAACTTCGCCGCGTTGTTCGGAAACTATAAACACAAGCGCGTCAGACACCTGCGTAATCCCAAGACCGGCCCTATGCCGCGTTCCGTACCATCGCGAAATTTCAGGAGCATCGGCCAACGGAAGATAACATGCCGCAGAAATGATTTTATAACGGTCAAGAACGATAGCGCCGTCATGCAACGGATTATTGACCCAGAAAATCGACTCGATTAATTCTTCCGTAATATTTGCGTTCAAGTGTATGGCTGTCTCTGTGTAACGCGTCAGAGAATCTTCTCTTTGAAGAACGATTAGCGCGCCGATCTTGTGAGCTTTGAGATATTGCAAGGCGCTTGCGATTTGATTTACACGGACTTCGGCTTCGTCGGCTGACATCTGACGCTTATAAAAATGTCCGCGCCCAAGTTCGACGAGCATTTTTCTAAGTTCTGGCTGAAACACAATCGGCACAGCAAAGCTTAAAGCTAGCAACGAATTTCCCAAAAAGTACGACAGCAAACGAAATCGAAACAGCGACGCAAGACCGGACAATATCAACAATAGCACGACGCCTTTGACCAGTTGCACGGCCTGCGTACCGACAAGGACAGCAAAAATTCTATAAATTATTAACGATACAATCGCAATGTCTAATAAACTTCTGATATTCGCCCACATTTTTTTTAATTAAACTACGAGTCTCACGACGCCACGATAGACAAGTCCCCGCGTGCCATCAATCGAAACTACATCATCGTCCATCAACGTAGAGAACGCGTCCGCAACTCCGACTATGCACGGCAAATTGTAATCCATAGCGAGCGCTCCGCCTTCTGAAAATAATAATCCGCTCTCGAATAACACCGCGCCGACTTTATCAAGCACAGGCCGATAATCTTCATTAAGTTGACGAACGACAAGAACACAACCCGGCGTAACTTTTTCAAGAGCTTCTTTAGGAGTTCGCGCTATGCAGACCTTTCCGACGGCGTTACGAGTTGAAAGCGGTGTGCCTGATAATAAAATTGTCCCTGTCGTCAAAACTTCTACAACGTTCGTGGAACCCGGACGACCTACAGGAACTCCTGCGGTAATTACGACAAGTTCGCCTTCGGGCAAGAGTTTTTGATTTACGCAAGTTGTAATTGCTTCGCGGGCTGCTACGTTGATGTCTGACATTTCCGAAAGTCGAACGGGCTGCACTCCCCACCATAACGCAAGCTCGCGCCAAGTCTGCTGACTCGGAGTTA
>CAJORD010000226.1 GCA_905236605.1 uncultured Synergistales bacterium
CTCCATAAGTCCGGCAACTTGTCATTTAATTGCGGCCCCGGCACAAACGAACTTTTATATAGCGGTTCTCGCCCTTCCAAGTCCGGAGCGTTCGGCAAAGGCCCGATTATCAGCCATTGCGTCAATTTCCAAGCGTTAATCATCTCTTTTGAAGTCAAAGCGTGTTTCAACGGCATAATCTGAATCCCGCCAATCTCGCCGCGCTTTGAGGTTGACACGTCTATAACTCCCGAATGCGAAGCGCGAATCCTTCCGACGCCTTGAAATTTTGTTCCTTCGAATCTTCCTACACCTCCGACTTTATGAATTACTCGCGCGATAACTCGAACGCCTTCCACACCGTGAGCAATAACGCGGCCGCCGGGTCTGTTTTCGATGTCAACCATAAAAATTTTTTGCGACTTCGGCAACTTCGTTCTAATTATTAAAACGTCGTCTGGAGTTGGAACGTCAGCTAAAGGAATTTCAACACCGTCGCGCTCAATCGAAACTCTTGAACCTGTCAACGGCGCAAAGCCTCCGAAAATTCCCGTCCCTGCGTCGCACTCAATCGAAAAAAACGAACCTCGCCCTGCCGCCGGAGCAATCGTTACAGAAGGCACAAGACTGATAATTCGTCCTCTGTCGTTCTCAACGTTTAATAAAATGTGAATTGCATTGACCGCTGACGCACACACGGAAGAATTTTCGCTCCACTTGCTAGCGGTGTAAGCGGGCCAATTTGTTTTTGAAGGCGTCATTAAGACACGACCAAGCGGAATTATTTCACCGTCAGGCAAAATAGCTTTGACTTCACGACCTTCGCTACACGGTACACGAATTTCAAGAAGCTCGAGAGCGTTAGCGCATGACGCAAATAAAATCATAAGTGCGAGAAAAAATTTTTTCATTCCTCATTCCTCACTCCTCATTCCTAACTGACTACAGGTGCGAGCCATACGGCCCAGACGTTACAAATTGCGTGATAAATTATTGACGGCAACACCGAGCCGCCGCGATGTCTTAAAATCGCCATGACGAGTCCCGGGAAAAAAGTCGCAACACGAAGCCAGCCTGTTAAAACGATTAAATGACTAAGTGCAAACAACAGCGTCGGTATAAAAATCCCAATGTAAACGCCAAATTTTTTTACTGTGAGTGTTTGAAGCCAGCCGCGAAAAAAAGTTTCTTCGATGAACGCCGCTGCAATCCCTCCGGCTAAAGCGTCGAGAGCGTTCCAAAAACTCGGGTGCTTAAGTCCGCGGCCTCCCCATTCGACCGGCCAATAAAAAGTTATAATCGTCAACGGAATAAGCGTTACGGCAAGCGCGATTATAACGTCGCGTTTTGACTTTTTTGTCATAAACCATTTGAGGCCGTAAAAAATTTCGCTTTCATGTCGGCGCTTACACCACTCGTACGGAAAGTAGAGCATGAACAACGCGACAAGAAAACTTATGGCCGCGCTATAAAACTTTGAGGGCATCTGCTACAAATTGGAAAGTGTTATTTATGTATGTCGCAATGTGGAAACGATTTACATAGAGCAAAGCCGAGGTTTTCCAGAGCAAAATTATCACTGGAACGGCGACAATCACAGCGCCAATACGATATAAAATTTTTCCGGGGAGCCGTCCCCATTTTTCTGAAAGTTCCCCGACAAGCCAGCCCATCACCATGAATGCAAATCCAGAAATCCATATTGAAAGGCCAAGCACAACTTGAGTATTAACGATACGCAAAAAAATCAGCTCCATAAAAAATTCTTTAGCTATTATACGTTATATTAGCCGTGTGATACACTTTAGCGCGATCAAAAATTTTTCTGGAGGATTTTAATTTATGAAAAAAATTTCAGCAGTTTTAATTTTTATTGCTCTGTTTGCGTCGGCGGCATGTGCTGCGACAAGCGAAGACAAAGTTGCGGACAAAGTTCTTGCACGCGTCGGCAGTCATGACATAACCGAAAGCGAAATTCTTGAATTTATTAAACCGTTCGGGCAGCAAGCGATGATGTTATATGGCTCTGAACAAGGCAAGAAGATGATTATCGACGACGTTATCTCGATGAGGCTCTACGCTCTTGACGCTGAAGAAAAGAAACTCGATCAGACTCCGGAGTTTATCGAAAATCTTGAGAACGTCAGGCGCACGATGTTGGCACAGGCGGCTATGCTCGAGGTCGTTAAAGACGTTACGATTAGCGACGACGAAGTTAAAAAATTTTATGACGAGAACGCAACGAAATTGTTTACGCAGCCTGAAAGAGTTCGCGCAAGTCATATATTAGTGAGTGGCGACGAAGCGCTTGCAAAAGTTCAGGAAGAATTAAAATCGGGAAAGTCTTTTGATGTCGTAGCCAAAGAATATTCGACAGACCCCGGCAGCGCTGCACATGGTGGCGACTTAGGCGAATTTCCTCGCGGCGTAATGGTGAAAGAATTTGAAGAAGCGGCCTTCGCGTTAAAAGAACCCGGCGAAGTTTCTGAACCTGTTAAATCGCAATTCGGTTGGCACATTATAAAACTTGGTGAACGAATCCCAGAAAGCGTCATGCCGTTTGAACAAGTGAAAGCTCATATTGAGCAGGAACTCAAAGATAAGAAGACGCAAGATGTTTTGAAAGGGCGTTCGCAGGAACTTGAAGAAAAATATAAAG
>CAJORD010000227.1 GCA_905236605.1 uncultured Synergistales bacterium
CATTATTCCAAAAATAAAAACGAATGAGATAATATAACATTAAACATAAGCAATAAAATTTTTGAAAGGAATGTTTACACTGTTTCACGGAACTACTATAGTGTGCGTTAGACGTGGCTCACGTGTCGCAATGGCCGGAGATGGTCAGATTACTTTAGGAACTCAAGTTGCGAAGGCTACCGCGCGAAAAGTCCGAACGTTATTAAATGGAAAAATTTTGACGGGCTTCGCAGGTTCGACAGCCGACGCGATGAATTTGCTTGAAAAATTTGAGCAATGCCTCGAACAAGAGAAAGGCGACTTGATGAAAGGCGCGATAAAACTTGTTCGCGAATGGCGAACGGATAAAATTTTACGCAAACTCGAAGCCATGATGTTAGTAGCAAACACAGAAATGACTTTGTTGTTAAGCGGCGCGGGAGACATTATCGAAACCGAAGGTGATGCTGCGTCAATCGGTTCTGGCGGAGGCTTTGCTCTTGCTGCTGCACGTGCTTTGCTTGAAGCTACGGACATGCCGGCCGAAGACATCGCAAGACGTTCAATCGAGCTTGCGTCAGAAATTTGCATTTATACAAACAATCATATTACTGTCGAAACACTTGGAGAGAAAAATAAACATGGAAAAAATAATTAATTCAGATTTAACACCCTCGAAAATCATCGAACATCTGAATCGTTATATCGTTGGTCAAGATAAGGCCAAGCGCGCTGTCGCAATCGCATTACGAAATCGAATCCGCCGACGCTCTCTGCCTCCGGAAATTGCTCATGAGATTATGCCGAAAAATATTCTCATGGTCGGCCCGACTGGTGTCGGAAAAACTGAAATTGCTCGACGTCTTGCGACGCTTTCTAATGCGCCGTTCGTAAAAGTCGAAGCTACAAAGTTTACAGAAGTCGGCTACGTCGGTCGCGATGTCGAAACTATAATTCGCGATTTAACAGAGTTCGCCGTCTCTATGGTTCGTAAAAAAATGATCGCCGAAGTCCAAGCGCCAGCCGTCGAACATGCTGAAGAAAGACTGCTTGATGCTTTGTTGCCGCGTCGCGAGAAAAAATTTTCAATGCCTGACTTCATGAAAGTGTTTACGGATAAGGCTGCTGACGCTGAAAAAACTGAAGAGCCGGAAGAATCAAAAGAAGAAGTTGAAAAGTACAACAGAACTCGCACAAAATTTTTGAAAATGCTGCGTGATGGCAAACTCGATGACAAAGACGTTGAAATCGAAGTCAACGACAGCGGCATTACAGCTCCCGTCTTCAGTACGCCGGGCATGGACGTAATGGGAATTAATATCAGCGAGGTTATCGGCGGCATAATGCCAAAGAAAACTAAAAAGCGTCATATGAAAGTCAAAGAAGCAATGCGAATTTTGCAGCAAGAGGAAGCCGAGAAGCTAATCGACTCCGAAGCCATGGCTAAAGAAGCGTTAGACTTGGCACAAGAAGACGGAATTGTTTTTCTTGATGAAATTGATAAAGTCGTCGTCAAAAATGGAAGTTCCAATGGTCCCGACGTCAGCCGCGAAGGAGTTCAGCGCGATTTATTGCCCATAGTCGAAGGAACTGTAGTGCAAACTCGTTACGGCCCTGTGAAAACGGATCACGTTTTATTCATAGCGGCAGGAGCTTTCAGCGGTGTCAAACCGTCCGACTTAATCCCCGAACTTCAAGGCCGCTTCCCAATTCGTGTCGAGCTTGAGCCATTAAGCTGGGAAAATCTTCAGCAGATTCTCACAGAACCAGAAAACAGTCTTATACGTCAGTACGAGGCTTTAATTTCGACGGAAGGAACAAAACTTTCTTTCACGAAAGAAGCAACTGAAGAGATAGCGCGGCTATCTCACAAGATGAACTCCGAAATGGAAGACATTGGCGCGCGTCGTTTGCATACTATGATGGAACAGTTGCTCGAAGAAATTAGTTTCAGTGTCAGCGACATGGACAAAGAAGAAATCGAAATTACGGCCGACATGGTGAAAGAAAAATTAAGCAGCCTTGTCGAAAATCGCGACATTAGGCGATATCTTCTCTAGCGTTGGGAGGTTTTGAATAATCATGGCTAAAATTTCATTGCGTTCAAAACGAAATTCCGCAACTGATGACGCACTAAACGCCCTACTTGAAAAAACTAGACTCGTGGGGCGCGCGTTTCAGGCCAAGCGCGAAGGCGAGCCGCTGGATTACACAAAACTTTCTAAAATGCTCTCGGAGTTTTCTACAGCGAACGTCTATATCGTGGACAAGGCCGGAATTTTGCTCGGCTATTCGTGGTTGCCGGAATATAAATCAAAAGCTCTTTCTGACAGTTTCAAAGATGGTGTTATGCCTGACGAGTTTGTGATTAGAATGAACAGGTGCCGCGATTCTGAAATTCATGATGAAGACGCGTTTCTGTTCGATGACGATTACGAAGGCGAGCCGCCGGAAAAACATTTAATGTATGTTCCGATAATCGGAGCCAGCGCCGAACGACTTGGAACTATAATGCTAGTTCGATTTCACGCGCCGTTTCTCGTTGAAGACGTTTTACTAGCTGAATATCTTGGCTTAATTGCCGGGATTCAAATTTTGAACGAGCGCGCAAAAACTCTCGAAGATAACGCGCGGAACCGTTTAAGCGTTCAAATGGCAATTCGGGCTTTGTCATATTCAGAGCTTGAAAGTATGAGGCACATCATCGCGGAGCTGAACGGCCTCGAAGGGATCGCGATTGCCTCAAGAGTTGCTGACCGCGTAGGAGTTACTCGAAGTGTAATTGTGAACGCGTTGCGAAAACTTGAAAGCGCGGGCTTGATTGAAAGTCGAAGCCTCGGAATGAAAGGGACGTATATAAAAATTTTGAGTCCGTTGTTGCTTGAAAATCTTTTAAACTAAAGACAAGAAAAAAATTTGAAGCAGCTCTCGAAAAATCGGGGGCTGCTTTTTTAATTCTAATTTTTAATTTCTAACTGTGTTAGCTAAACATTCGCTTAGCTCCGTGCAGATCGCTTTGACTTCTTCAATGTCTTCTTTCTTGACGTACTCGGGGTGAGCATGAAACACAGGATTACGAACCCATTGAAGCTTATCGAATCGTTCCTTCCAATATGACAGAAACGGCTTGTTATCAAAATATTGCGCGAAGTGTATCCAATATTGTCCCATGATTTTCCCAAGGACGTTAATCGGCAGAATATCCAGAAGCCCGGCGTCAGGATTATATTTTCTGCGCGTCTTAGCAAGCGCGTTTTTGTATTCTTCGGTGTCAAGGATTGGCGTCGCGTGTTTTAAAGCCATATCTAAATTTTCCATCGACGTTCGCAATATCGTTTGAAGCTCCTTCTTCATAAGGCGAATCAACGCCGACTGCACGCTCAAAATCCTGAAAATCTCCGGCGAAAGTTTAACTTCAGGGTCAAGAATAAAAATATCTTTTCGCTTTGCGTACTCGTTAACGGCCTTTTGAAATCCTTGTTGAAGCTCCGGGAATATATCGCCGTCCTTGTAGCTTATGCCAAGTCGTTCGATTAAGTGAGACGCGTATTCAAGATTATTAAGAAGCGAGCGCAAAGTCGAATATAAAATCGCGGGTTCTGTAACGTAGGCGAGCGCAAGCAATCCGTCAAAAAATTTCCCGAAGTCGTTGCACTCAAGCAAACTTGTGCCAGCTAATGAAATATCTTGCGGCGACCATTTGCCCGAATTAACATGAAAGCGCAAGCCGTTCACAAAGTACGAATAAATATAAATCTTCAGCCACGTGTTATCAGAATCGATCCGTCGCGCCGTCTGAATTTCGTCTGCAATCCGAAGCAGACAATAACGCCGAGCCGTTTCGTAGTTCTCATCGTTTTTCTTGGCGCCGTCAAGTTGTGCGTAAATCATATATTCAAGTCCTTTGAACGCCATAATTCTAATATTGTCTTCGTCGTCGGCTGAATATAATTTTATGTCGGCCTCGTCAGCGAGCGAGAAAAAATTATAAACATAGCGCGCAATTAAAAAACAGCGTTCGGCGCGTTCGGCGTTAGTTAGTGTGGCGTTGTCGTTGTTAAAACTGCTCACAAGTTGCAAATAATTCGTCTTGACTTCACGAAAATGGCCGCGCCTATAAAAAGTGTCGCTCAAAAATTCAGTGCTGCATTTCCCAGCAGTCCTTACGCTTAAAATTTTATCCTGCAAAAATTTCGGAAGCTCGTTGAAAGTTTCGACGCCGTTTTTAGGACGCAAAATTGTTTTTCGCTCTTGGCTGCGATCGATTCCAGAATTTCCTGACGCGTAAACTTCAAGAGGAACGTAATTACGATCTATAAGTTCGCCAACATCTGGTTCAATTTCTTCTGGCTCTTCGTTCTCGGGGAGTTCATCTTCAGGCGTAGAAAGATTCATTTTTTCGCGCGCTTTGTCAATTAGTCCGCCGTCTTGCCATGCTTTAATTTTGTCTTCAGGGAACGGCACCGCCGATTCGATATTATGAATTTGCACTTTGTCATTATCGAGAACAGAACGCGTAAATCGAACGGGCTGACCTTCAGCCGATGGCGAATATTCAAGAAATACCATCAAGAGCGGATCCGAAATATTATTTTCGTTAAACGTGAAGAGCTGGCCGTCTTTGGTGCGAACTTTGCCGAAAGGAATTTCATCATGACGCCGATAAAAATCGATCTGTCCTTCTTCAGATAGAGCCGACTGCATGTTAATTTTTAAAACTGTATCGACATCATAATTTTTTTCACGGACTTCATAAGCCGCCGGGCCAAGAATATTATTTCCAAGTTTGAACGTAACGCGAATGCACGGGTGCATTTTTTTGCCGATTAATAATTTTCGTCGAAGCTCTTTATCTTGAATTTGATTGAAGTGAACAAAAATTGAATTTTCGCTATTTAATTGCACGCCGTATTTTCGCAAGATAGGACATTTTATAAAGCCATAAAGTTTATCGCGATTAGGATTGAAAAAATCAAAGTCGCCTTCAAAACGCTGCGTCGTCCAATCAATTTTTGGTGAAGACTCTTCGGGCTTCAAAGTATTTTCTTTGCTCGTGATTTTCAAAGCGTCGGCTATGATTTTGTCGTCAGTCGGGCGCGTCTTGAGCCACTTACGAAGCGATTCAATATTTTCTTCATTAAATAAAATTTCTTTATTTGCCCAGCCGTTGAAGCCTAAAACTTGAGACGCAAGCGCAGCAACGTGATTAAATTCGCTCTCGCTAGTTTCTTTAATTGCATTCTCGAGAATCCAAATTAAAACCGAAGTAAGCTGCGGCGGTTCGAGTTTCAAAAGAGCGGCGAAATTTTCGGGCGTTAGTGATTCGCTGACCGCTATACAGGCCGCCGATAAAATTTTTGAAGCTGCCGAAGCCGACGCCATATAAGCTCCATGAAAATCATGAATCCGCATATAGAGTTTCACACTCTTTTCGCTCTCACCAGTTAGATAAAGTGTAAACGCATAAATTTCAGAAGCGGCTATGCTAGTTTTGTTATTTTTCCAAAGATTATAAGCTGTCTCGACGATTTCGCGCATTCGCATTGAGTAAGGGCGATCCTCGTGAGCTTTTACAGCATATTGATATTTTGTGAGAATACTTTCAGTTACGCTTTGAATTTTATTTTGACCGGCGGGTCTGAATTTTCTCACGTAATCGGCGTTTAGCGTAAAAGTCTCTAAGGCCTCGCGCATTGCTATAAAAATTTTTTCAAGCTCGCTCTGAAATTTTATAATTTTCGCGGCCTCTTTGAGTTCTTTAACTGGCTCCGGCGTGGGCACAGGCACTTCGACAGCAGCAGGCGCAGAAATTTTTTCTTCGACAGCTCCGGCCACAGGTTGAAAGCCTAATATAAGTGGATAGCCCAACATGCTGCCGTTACTTAAAGTCAAGCATTGCTCATCGCAATTTACTAAAACGCCCGTTATAGTCCTTCGACCGTCGGGCATGAGCCATAATTCAATATTTTTCCCTAAATATTGTTGAAAACTTTTAGAATCCAAAATTTAACACTCCTTTAATTAAATAGGAATTAGGAGTTAGGAAATTTGAGGTTTAATTAAAAAATTCGACTGCTGATTCAAAAAATTTCATTTCGTAATTGCCGGGGACGTTCTTATATAAATCGCGTCCGACGCGTTCCACATGTCCCATTCGGCCTAAAATCCTTCCGTCCGGCGACGTCAAGCACTCGACAGCACCGAAAGAGCCTGACGGGTTATATTGTGTCAACATTGAAGGCTCGCCTTCGAGATTTACATATTGTCCGGCTATTTGGCCGTTGTTCATGAGATTTTCAAAAATTTCTTGCGAACATGAAAATCTTCCTTCACCGTGCGAAATCGGAATTGAATAAACTTCACCGACTTTTGTTTTTTGCAGCCACGGCGAATAATTTGAAACCACGCGCGAGAAAATTATTTTTGATTGATGGCGGCCGATTTTGTTAAATGTCAAAGTCGTTTTGAGTTCATCAGGTTCGCAAATTCGCCCGAACGGTAACAAACCCGTCTTAACGAGCGCTTGAAAGCCGTTACAAATTCCAGCGACAAGTCCGCCGCGAACGTCGATTAAATCTTCAAGAGCCGCACGAACTTCAGGGCTTCGCAAGAAAATCGCGATGAACTTTCCAGAACCGTCCGGCTCGTCGCCGTTTGAAAATCCGCCGGGCAAAACTAGAGCTTGCGAATTTTTAAGAGCTTGCGCAAATTCAGACGCTGAAAATTTCATTAAGTCCGGCGTAAGAGAACGAACGACGAAAATTTTTGCATTACCGCCCGCGCGTTCGATGGCCTTCGCGGTTTCATATTCGCAATTTGTTCCGGTGAAAACAGGAATTAAAAATTTCGGTGAAGGATTAAGAGTTAAGAATGAAGATTTAGAAACGCGTTTGACTTCATGAATTTTAATTTCAGGAATTTTTGAAGCTTCGTGAGTTTCAGTCGGGAAAATTTTTTCAAGAGGCGCGTTATAAATTTTTTCTGCGTCGGCTAAATTCGTCTTTTCGTTGCCAAAAATTATTTCCGGATTTTCAAGCACTTGGCCTAAAACTGGAAATTCTAAATCGTTATCGGCAACTTCAATTATAAATTTTCCGTGGCGATCGTCGAAATCAGTTTTTGAAAATTCGAAGCCGAAATTATTACCTAAGCACATCTTGAAGACCGCGGCTTTGACTCCTCCGAACGTCGGAACGGAACACGCCAAAATTTTTCCTTGAGAATTTAATTTTTGAATCTCATCGAAAATTTTCAGCATCGAATTTTTCAAAGGCAATCCGCGATCGTCATATTCAGGCGTGAGAATATAAACTTTTGAACCCGCGCGCTTAAATTCCGGTGAAAGAATTTTTTTCACGTTCGTTACGGCAACAGCAAAAGAAATTAAAGTCGGAGGGACATCGTGATTTTTGTTATTAATGTCCGTGAAAGAACCGCTCATTGAGTCTTTGCCGCCTATCGCTGCAACTTCAAAATCTAATTGCGCCTTCAACGCTCCGAGCAACGCACCGAATGGCAGGCCCCAACGTTCAGGATTTGTGCCGGGCTTGCCAAAATATTCTTGAAAAGTCAGCCAACATTTTTTCAAATCCGCACCTGTCGCTACGATTTTGCAAAGTGATTCAAGAACGGCTAAATACGCGCCATCGAAAGTAGATTTTTCAGAGATATAAGGATCGAATCCCCATGACATCACCGAGCAAGTATCTGTATCATGATTGCCGAAGGGAATTTTTGCGGCCATAGCCTGCGCAGGAGTTTTTTGAAATTTTCCCCCGAATGGCATCAAGACGCTATGAGCGCCGACCGTTGAATCAAATCTTTCAGCAAGCCCGCGATGTGAACAAACGTTTAAGTCGCTCAATGATGAAAAATTTGGATTTATAGATTTTGAAGCGTGATTGACTTTTATATTAATCTTTCTTGAAGCGCCATTGCTGTTTATAAAATCGCGTGAGAGATTAACAATTTCTTTGCCGCGCCACGTCATTCGCATTCGTCCAGAATCATTTACGCGCGCGATTATCGTAGCTTGAACGTCTTCAGAAAGTGCGAGATTTTGAACTCGTTCAGCGTTCTCGGCTGCGACTACCACGGCCATGCGCTCTTGAGATTCGCTCACGGCAATTTCAGTTCCATTGAGGCCAGAATATTTCAAAGGTACGGCGTCAAGATTTATGTCGAGACCGTCAGCGAGTTCTCCGACAGCGACACTGACGCCGCCTGCGCCAAAATCGTTGCAGCGTTTTATTAATTTTGTAAATTCTGGATTTCGGAAAAGCCTTTGTAATTTTCTTTCTTCGGGAGCGTTGCCCTTTTGAACTTCCGCGCCGCGAGTTTCAATGAAGCTCGAATTATGCGACACCGAAGAGCCTGTAGCGCCTCCGATCCCGTCACGTCCAGTTCTGCCGCCTAATAACAAAACTAAATCGCCGTCGGCCGGACGTTCTCGAATAACGTTAGCTTCAGGAGCCGCAGCAATGACTGCCCCGACTTCTAAGCGCTTGGCCTTATATCCCTCATGATAAATCTCATCTACTAAGCCGGTCGGTAGTCCTATCTGATTTCCGTAAGAGCTATAGCCCGCGGCGGCCTTCGTGATTATTGCGCGCTGTGATAATTTTCCCGGCATCGTTTCTTCAAAAGGACTTGCTGCGCCCGTTATTCGCATTGCCTGATATACATAAGCGCGACCCGATAAAGGGTCCCGAATAGCTCCGCCGATACACGTTGCTGCGCCTCCGAAGGGTTCTATTTCGGTCGGGTGGTTGTGAGTTTCGTTTTTGAAGAGCAAGAGCCACGATTCATTTTTGCCATCAACGTCAACATTAACGCGAACGGTGCAAGCGTTATTTTCTTCTGACTCGACTAAATCCGGGAGCTTGCCTTTAGATTTAAGATATTTCGCGCCGATCGTGGCAATGTCCATTAGAGTTACAGGTCTGTCATCACGATTTAATTCTCTGCGGATTGATAAATAATTTTCGTAAGCTTCGCGGACTTTCAAATCTTGAATTTCTGTTTCGTCAATTAGCGTTGAAAAAGTCGTATGTCGGCAATGGTCTGACCAGTAAGTATCAAGAACTTTAATTTCTGTTTCAGTCGGGTCGCGTCCTTCGGACTCAAAATATTTTCGACAGCACTCTAAATCCTCGGAACTCATTGCGAGATTTTGAAGTTTCGTGAGCTGATTCAAAGGAATTTTCTTGACATCTTCGGGCGTGGGATAAATAGTTTCTAGCGATTTATATTCATCTAATTGAGCTTCGCGGGCTTCGACGGGATTAATTAAAAATTTTTTGACCGCCTCGAAATTTTTAAGATCACCATAGAAAATATAAATTCGTGCAGTTCTGACGACTGGGCGAAATCCTAATAAAAGCATCGCGCATTGTTCGGCAGCGTCGGCGCGTTGGTCATATTGGCCCGGCAAGAACTCGACGGCTAAAATTTTTCCTGATTCAAAATCGCGGGGAAGAGATTCTAAAATTTCATCTGTGAAAGGCTCTGCGAAAATCGCATGGCGACATTTTGAAAAATTTTCTTCATTAAGTCCTTCGACGTCGTAACGATTTAAAATTCTTACGCGCGAAAGATTTTCATTGCCGGGAATATTTTTAATTTCGTCTCTCAACGATACGGCCTCAAAATTTTCCTGGTCTTTACGTTCTGTGTAAAGCCTGAATACTTGCATAAAAATTTTGCTCCTTTAATATTTATTTGTTCAAGATAATATCATTATTTAGAATTTAATATCATCATTAGCTCGCTCACAATTTTTGGTATAATCTTTTTACGAGGGAGTCCCGGGTGAGAAACAGGGCTCATCGGTCAAACGGGGAGCTGCCCTGTAGAATCGAGGCGAATCGGCTATGGCTGACAAAAAAGCCAAAAAGAAAACCGAACGTAAGCCAAAAAAGAAGCAGTGGCGTTCAATCCTCCCCTGGATCGGACATATTGCCGCTGCTACTTATTGGATCGTTAGACTTGTTCTATTACTGATAGACTGGTTTAACAGATAAATCTACTAAGTACGTTCATTTCGGTATAGGGGTCTAGTTAGCTCCCTCACCACTGCCCCTATTTTATCA
>CAJORD010000228.1 GCA_905236605.1 uncultured Synergistales bacterium
CAATGATCAGGCGAAAGCCTTATACACGGCCGAGCTTCCTAGAGCTTATTGGGACATTATCGAACCTGACGTAAGAGCCGCTTCGCTTAACAACTAAAAAAATTTAAGAGCCAGAGGCGTTAAGTCTCTGACTCTTTTTTAATTTCTTAATTCATTCCTGTACTTCCAAAACCACCCGAGCCGCGTTTGGTTTCGTCTAGCGTCTTGACGTCTTCAAACTGCGCTTGAACAACCGGCACAAAAACCATTTGAGCAATCCTATCACCGAATCGAAGTGTGAAAGGGTCTTCGCCTTCGTTCTTTAACAAGACCATAATTTCACCTCGATAATCCGCGTCAATCGTGCCGGGACTGTTGGGGATTGTGATTTTCTTGTCGAGAGCCAGACCGCTTCTTGGTCTTATCTGAGCTTCATAGCCTTCGGGAATTGCGATTTTTATCCCTGTCGGAATCAAAGCCTGGTCGCCCGGCTTAATCATGCAATACATCGTAGAACATAAATCAACGCCCGACGATTGAGGCGTAGCATATGCGGGTATCGCGATCGTGTTGCTCTCACGAAGAATTTTTACTTTTATCGTTTGCATTATTTATCTCCTTCGTTCGCCACGGCCTCGACGTTCACGAGCATTTTCAAAATCGTTTCGGCTAGTTCTGTTCGATGAGTAGCCGCGCTCCATGTAGCTGCCTATTTTTGCCTTTGCGTCTTTGGCGTTCACTCTGTCCTTCATTGAGAACGCATAACCGCCCCGGCCTTTCGATGTAAGACTTGAAATTAAATTATCGCGTTCTCGTTCGTCGGGAAGTGCATATGCAAAACCGGCTTCGCGAACTTTTTCTTCATTGGCCATCACGCGACGGCGTGTCAAATTTACGCGGCCTGTTTCCTCGATTTCTTTCACCATGACTAGAACTTTATCGCCAACTTTGAAAACGTCTTCAACATGTGGCACGCGGTTTGCGCTGATCTCGCTAATGTGCAACATTCCCTCTTTGCCGGGTAAGCATTCAACGAACGCCCCGAAACTCATGATTCGCGTTATAGTTCCATAATAGACATCGCCGACCGTTAAATCACGAATTATCGACATTACCATAGCGTGAGCGTCTTCGACTTGTGCCATAGTTGCGCCGGCAATCATAACAAGGCCGTTATCTTCAACTTCAAGTTTCACGTTAGCTTCTTGCGTGATTCTGCGAACAACTTTGCCGCCCGTTCCGATGACTTCACGAATCTTATCAGGGTCAATCTCGAACGTAATAATTCTCGGTGCGTTCGGCGAGAGTTTATTCGGAACTGGAATAACCGATTCCATCTCTTCAAGAATTTGCATTCTTGCGCGACGTGCTTGGTCTAATGCCTGCTCAAGGATTTCTCGT
Organism: uncultured Synergistales bacterium; assembly: GCA_905236605.1. GTDB lineage: Bacteria > Synergistota > Synergistia > Synergistales > Aminobacteriaceae > JAFUXM01. The sequence continues at coordinate 1,381 of CAJORD010000228.1, forward strand.
GTAATTCCGCCTGCTTTGTTGTCCATTTGAAGAGCCGTAACGCCCGCGCGGGTTCCAGCAACTTTGAAATCCATATCGCCGTAATGGTCTTCAAGTCCCTGAATGTCCGTGAGAATTTGAACTTTGTCGCCCTCTTTGATTAATCCCATCGCTATCCCCGCAACGTGGCAACGAACTGGAACGCCCGCGTGCATCATTGAAAGCGACCCGCCGCAAATACTCGCTTGCGAGCTTGAGCCGTTTGATTCCATGATGTCAGACACAACGCGAATAACGTACGGAAATTCTTCTTCTGTCGGAATGACAGGAAGCAAAGCGCGTTCGGCTAATGCACCGTGACCAATCTCACGACGTCCGGGGCCGCGAATGGCTCTGACTTCACCGACTGAATAAGGCGGGAAGTTATAATGAAGCAAAAATCTTTTTGCAGGTTCGTTGAGCTTAATTCCGTCTTGAATCTGGTCATCTTCGCCAATCATTCCTAAAGTTGTTATCGCGAGTGATTGTGTTTCGCCTCGTGTGAAGAGTGCCGAGCCGTGAACTTTAGGCAAGATGTCAAGTTCGCAACTTATCGGGCGAATCTGATCCATTTTGCGGCCATCAACGCGGATATGTTCGTTAATTATTATTCCGCGCATTATAGTTTTCACACGTTCATCGATATAGGCGTTAATATATTCTTCTTTATCTGGGGATTCTGTGATGAGTTCGTTGAAGTGTTCTTTTGCAGCAGTTTTGATTTCTGTAATTTTTTTCTCGCGTGGCTTCTTCTCCGGGATTCGTACTGCTGTATCGACTTCTTTGTCGAGATTTTCGCGAATCCATTCTTCAACTTCGGGAAATTTTTCAGGCTTCGGGATTTCGATTAAGGGCTTGCCGATTTCCTCCTTCATTTGCTTGAGGACGGCGATAATTTTTTTAATTTCTGAATGAGCCAATTCCAGAGCGTCAACTAATAATTCTTCGGATACTTCATAGGAGCCTGACTCTACCATTGTGATCCCGTCTTCATGACCCGCGACGACAAGATTTAACATTGAGTCTTCCATTTGTTTTTCCGTGGGATTAACGACGAGTTTGCCGCCGACAAGTCCAACTCGTACAGCGCCTACGGGGCCGTTCCAAGGTATTCCGGAGATAGCAAGAGCAGCGCTTGCACCGTTTATGCCAAGAATTTGCGGCGGGTAAATCTGATCTACAGACATTACAGTGTTTACAATCTGAACATCGTTTCTCATATCGTCATCAAACAGCGAACGAATCGAACGGTCAGCGACTCTTGAGCCTAATATCCCACTGTCCGCAGGCTTGCCTTCGCGTTTTATGAAACCGCCTGGAATTTTTCCAGCCGCGTAGTATCGTTCTTCATAATCAACAACTAAAGGAAAGAAATCTATACCTGTCCTCACTGTCTCTGTCATGCAGGCCGTCGATAAAACGACTGTGTCTCCCTGCTGCGCGAATACGGCTCCGTCCGCCTGTTTCGCTACTTTCCCTGTCTTAAAGATCAGCGGTGTCTCGCCGACCATGACGGAGTATATTTTTTCTTGCTCCAAAATATTATTTACTCCTCTCAATTTTCTAAACGCAATATATTTTAATCACTTGTAACCAAAAAATCACGTATAATCTTAAATACAAGTAGGAATTAGGAAGTAGGAATTAGGAAGTTTATAAAAATATAATTCTTAATATCTCAATTAAAAGGAGCGAAAACTTAAATGCAAAATACTTTCAATAAAATCTTCGGAACGTCGCAAGCTCAAAAATTTTTTTCGCCCGGCCGCGTTAATTTAATCGGCGAACACACTGACCACGAAGGCGGCTTTGTTTTCCCTTGCGCAATTAATCTCGGAATTTCCGCGCTTGCACAGCCTCGGACCGACGACACAATCAGACTTTACTCAATGAATTTTGATGAAGGAGCTTTTACGCCGTTTGAAATCAAAATCGACGAAATAAAATCAAAATCCGAAATCCGAACTTGGGTAAATTATCCGCTCGGCGTCGTGAACGTTTTGAAAAATCACGGCTACAAATTTGGCGGCGCAGATATTCTTTATAATGGAAATCTCCCCGGCGGCGCAGGGCTGTCATCGTCGGCAGCTATCGAAGTCTTAACCGGGAAAATTTTTAGCGAACTTTACAAACTCAACATTGACGGCGTGAAGATGGCAAGATTTTCTCAAGAGGCCGAAAATAATTTTGTCGGAATGAACTGCGGCATAATGGATCAATTTGCAGTCAGCATGGGCAAAAAGAATTGCGCGGTTTTATTAAACTGTTCGACGCTCGAATACTCTTATGCGCCACTCGAACTTGAAAATTTCAAAATCGTAATCACAAATTCCAATGTCCCGCACTCGCTCGCAGGGTCTGAATATAATTTGCGCCGTCAACAATGCGAAGCGGCTCTTGCCGACATTAAAACTAAAAAAGAAATTTCCTGTCTTTGCGATTTAACTCCGAATGAACTTGACGAATTTTCTTTCAGCATTGCCGACCCAGTGAACTTGAAACGCGCGCGACATGCTGTAAGCGAAAACGCTCGTGCAATTCGTGCCGCTGAAGCTCTGAAGGCCGGGGACTTGAAATTATTCGGGCGCCTGATGAACGCTTCACACGTATCACTTCGCGACAATTATCAAGTTACAGTTCCGGAGCTTGATATTCTTGCTTCGCTTGCGTGGAAACTTGACGGCGTCGTAGGCTCACGAATGACAGGCGGAGGCTTCGGGGGCTGCACTGTCAGTATCGTTGAGAATAATTCTGTTGAGAATTTCAAAAACTCAATCGGCGCTGACTACGAACGACTTACGGGACGCAAAGCAGACTTTTATGTTATTGAAACTTCTGATGGAGCGGGCAAGGTCTGTTAAAAATTTTTTTGTATAATTACAAATTAAGAATCAAAATTAAAAAGGAGAGATTTTTATGATATTTGAACAATTTTATAATATCGGAATAATCCCTGTCGTCGTTCTTGACGATGCAAAAGACGCTGCGCCCCTCGCGAAAGTCCTTTGTGAAAACGGTCTTCCTTGCGCCGAAGTTACGTTCAGAACGGCCGCTGCTGAAGAAGCAATTAAAGTCATGACGAGCGAGTTCCCGGACATGCTTGTAGGAGCCGGTACCGTTTTGACGATTGAGCAAGCCGACAAAGCCATCAACGCCGGAGCAAAGTTCATCGTAGCGCCCGGCCTCAATCCGAAAATCGTCCAGCACTGCTTAGACGCAAGCGTACCCGTAACGCCCGGCACTCAAACACCCAGCGAAATGGAACAGGCTCTTGAACTTGGCCTCAACGTCGTGAAGTTCTTCCCAGCCGAACCCGCAGGCGGTTTGAACATGATTAAAGCAGTCGCTGCTGCTTACGTCGACTTAAAATTCATGCCCACGGGCGGAATTAATGCCAAGAACGTCCGCGACTATCTCGCCTACAACAAAATCATCGCTTGCGGCGGCAGTTGGATGGTTAAGAAAGATTTAATCGCTGCCGGTGAATGGGACAAGATCGGCGCAATGGTCAAAGAGGCCGCTGACATCGTCAAAGAAATTCGGGGAAAGAAATAAATGCCCGTCATTGAAAACGTAATTGAAGCACTCGAAGCCAAAAACGGCGAAAATATTTTGACGCTTGACCTCAAAGACAAAGGCGGGCTTGCTGACGCATTCGTACTCGTAACGGGAAATTCTGAAACTCACATGAAGACTTTGACTGACGCTGCCGAAGAAGCTCTTGAACGCGAAGGCCGAAAATGCAAAATCGAAGGCGAGCACAGCTTAAATTGGAGATTGATTGACGCAGGCGATATTGTCGTTCATGTTTTCAGTCATAAAGGAAGAGAGTTTTACAGGCTCGAACGCCTATGGGAAAGCGATTAAGAAAATTAAAGTCAGTCCTCGAAAATTGAATCCGGGGGCTGACTTTTTTATTTTTAATTTTTAATTTGCATTCAAAATTTTTCCGAGCGAAGAATTTTTATCGAGAATAATAATTTTTTCGCCGTTGCCCTTCAAAGATTTTTTCAAAGCGTCGAGTGAACGAAGAAAATTATAAAATTCTGCTTTCTCCGGCGTGTCGTAAGCACCTTGAAGAATTTTCATATATTGCGCTTCTCCTTCAGCGATTAATACGGCGGCTTTCTCTTCGGCTTCTGCGGACTTAATCGCGGCTTCGCGGTCTGTTCGGTTGCGAATTTTTTGAGCCTCTGAATTTCCTTCGGCTGTGTATGACGCGGCAATGTTCTGACGCTCCGAAATCATTCGTTCGTAAACTGCGGATTTATTATCGTCAGGTAAATCTATAGCTTTCATTTCCGTTTGAACGATCGCGATGCCATACATGCCAATATCAGAATTTGAATCTTCTGCGATTTTTGTTGAAAGTCTTCCGCCTCGTGCTTCAATAACTTCGTCTTGCGTCATTGATGAAATTACATTTTTGACGGCGTTATAAACGGCTGCTTCGATTCGTTCACGGGCGCGAGCTTCGACGGCGTTCAAAGTCTGAATATACTTCACGGGGTCTATCACTCGCCACGTTACGTAATTGTCAGAAATCATAGATTTTTTATCTTTCGTGATAACTCCCGAGCGCGGAATGTCATAAAGATGAAGACGTTTTGAAATTATTCGCACGGTGTTGACGGTCGGCAATTTATATTTAATCCCCGGCGTGTCAGTTACTGAAACAATTTTTCCAAATTCAAACAGTGCGGCGTATTCGTTCGGGCCAACGACATAAAACGAAAATGGCAACGTCAAAACGAACAAAACGCCCACGACCATCAACGCACCTTTGATTACAAAATTTTTCATTGCTATTCGCTCCTTTCGTTAAAATTTATCAAGTGGCAAAAGTTTTTCTGAAGTTCCGTCCGTGATTATGACTTTAGCGTCCGGTAAAATCTCTTCGAGAGCTTCAAAAAATAATCTCTGTTTCGTGATTAAAGGATAAGTTTTATACTCCTCGAACATGTTATTAAATCGCGCTGTCTGACCATTCGCTTCGGCAATTCGCGCCGACTTAACGGCCTCGGCCCTTTGAATAATCTGGTCGGCTTTAGCGTCGGCCAAGGGCAGTTGTTCAGATTGATATTTTTTAGCGCTGTTAATCATCGTTTCGCGAGCTTGTCGCGCCGTTTCGACTTCTTTGAAAGCCTGAATAATTTTTTCAGTCGGTGGCTCGGCGTCTTGCACGGTGAGATTTACGCATTGAAGACCGATATTACTTTCTTGTAACATCTCGGCGAGCTTCTCACGAACGGAAGTTTGAATTTGATTTTTGCCTGTCGTTATGACTTCATCGACTGGATATTCTGAAACAGTTCCGCGAATGCACGACAGCAACATATTTCTTAAAATTAATTCGGGATTGTCGGAATTATAAAGATAAGCGACTGGATCAGAAACTTTATATTCAAGATAAAAATCAATATTCACGAAATTAAAATCTGAAGTTATCATAACGCTTTCATCTTCTTTAACGACGTTACGAAATGTCTTGTCCGTCTCGTAGCCAATGCCAGTGCCGTGTGTGGTCATGTCAACAATCTGAACGCGTTGAACGAATGGAATTTTGAAATATAATCCCGCCGTATCAGTCCTAACTATATTGCCAAACATCGTTATAACTGCTTGCTCTTGTTCGCCGACAGTGTAGAAGCCGTCAAGGAAAATCAGAACCGCGAGAAGCACAGCAACGAATGCAACAGTAAAAAATTTTTGAGTTCGCATTAAAAATTTCTCTCCTGATTTATAATTTTGAAAAACAAAACTAATTATAGCGTCAGGAGGAAGACACTTTGCCCGCAAAAAATTCAAAAATTTCAACCGTTAGAGATATGACCGAAGGGATAATCTGGAAGCAATTAATAAATTTTGCGTTCCCTTTGTTCGTTGGAAATATATTTCAGCAACTTTATAACACCGTCGATAGCGTCGTAGTTGGAAATTTCGTTGGGGCTGACGCTCTTGGCGCGGTTACTTCGACAGTGCCCATAGTTCTGACGTTAATCGGCGCGTTTATCGGAATGTCAATGGGCGCGTCGGTCGTAATTTCTCAATATTTCGGCGCGAAAGACATTTCTAATTTAAGAAAATCGACTCACACCGCTGTAGTAGCGACTGTGATTTTGTCTTTAATAATTTCGGCGATCGGTTATTATGTAACTCCAAAACTTTTAAAAATGATGAACACCCCGCCGAGTGTCTTCAAAGAAGCTGTTGTGTATCTTCAAATTTTTTCGCTTGGACTTGGCGGCCTGATGCTCTACAACATGGGCGCTGGGATCTTGCGAGCAGTCGGCGATTCTAAACGACCACTCTATTATTTAATTCTCGCTTCGATTTTGAATATTTTTTTGGATCTACTCTTTGTCATAAAATTTGAATCAGGCGTTGCCGGCGTGGCATATGCAACGATACTCGCGCAATTAATTTCAGGACTTGCGATTTTTTGGCGACTGTTTCGAAGTCATGAATGCCATGGTTTATCGTGGCGAGAAATGAAAATCGACACAGCAATTTTAAGCCGAATTATAAAAATCGGATTCCCTGCGGGGTTTCAAATGGCGCTGACGTCGTTTTCAAATGTCTTTGTTCAGGCTTATATAAATGCTTACGGAGCGGCTAGCACAGCAGGCTGGGGAATATATGCGCGCGTTGACGCTTTCGTTACGTTATCGACGCAGAGTATGGCAATGTCAATCACGACTTTCGTAGGACAGAACGCCGGAGCAAGAAAGCCCGATCGCATTCGTCAAGGTCTTCGTGAAGCTATGAAAATTTCTCTTTCAATTTCAATAACGCTAATCGCTATTTTATTTATCTCTGCGCCGTTTATAGTTTCGTTGTTCAATCGCGACGCAGCAGTTTTGAGTTTCGGAGTTTTATTCTTGAGATTAAATTCTGTTTTCGATCCGTTTAACGTCCTTAATCAAATTCACGCTGGAGCATTGCGCGGCGTTGGAGATTCAAGAACACCGATGTTAATAATGTTGGGTTCGTTCGTTGTGTTTCGACAGATTTATTTGTTTATAATTTCGAGATTAACACACACCGTTCACTTTATTGCGCTTGGCTATCCTGTCGGCTGGATCGTATGCTGCACGCTGATGCTTTTGCACGTTAAGCGAAGCGGTTGGGAGAAGAAACTACAAGCAGGAAGTAAAAATTAAAAATGGAAAAAAATTTGCGGCTTGGGAAGTTGTGGGACGAGTGGCTGACGTTCGAGAACGATTCACAGCTTCAAAATGATTTTGAAATTTCAGGGATTCTCATGGGCATGAAGTGTCGCGACTTGTCAGAAGAAAAATTTTTTTACACGAACCGTTTACGAACGGCCAGGCGTTTGCTGCGGGTGTGGCCTGTGTCGTCATATTATGAAAAATTTAATTTCACGCCCGCGATTTCGTTAATCACGTCTAAAAATCAAAAGCCGCATGTGAAAATTTCTTTCCCCGCCGTCAGTCAAGAAAATTTTTTCAAAATCCCCACTAATCTAAAGAGCACTTGGCCTTGGCTCAAAGGACTTTGGGGAAGTACGGGCGGATTTTATTTTCCGAAGGCAGGCTATTATTTAACGCTGATAATCTCTGATGAAAAAATTTCAAAATTGGCGGCACGGTTTCTCAAGCTCACAAAACTTTCTTGGAGCGTTCATAGAAACGAGTTCACGCTGCGAAATCATGATGACATTATGACTTTCTTATGTAACACCGGATTGACCGTCAGCGCACTTGAATTTGATAAAACAGCAATGATTCGTTCGGTTCGCAATCGTGTGAACGTCGTTCGGAATTACGAGGCCGCCAACATCGCTCGAAGCGTCCGAGCCGCAAGCCAGCAATTAGAACTCGCGAAAAAATTTCTTGCGATTAATGCGACGTTGCCAAAAAATCTTCGTGAGCTTGCCGAACTTAGAATAAATTATCCTGATGACACTCTTGAAGAACTTGGCAAAAAATTAAATCCAGCCATAAAGAAATCCGCCGTTCAATATCGCTGGAATAAAATAAAAGAGAGGCTAGGAGGAGTAGAATTTTAATTCTTCTATTTATAAACGTCGCCTTGTGAACCGATTTTGACAACGCTAATTAAAATTTCTTTATTGTGGATTTTGAATATAATGCGCCACTTTCCAACACGTAAACGCCAGTTATCGCGTCCCTGTAAAGGTTTTATGTCTAAATCTCTACGGTTGTAGGGGCCATCTTCGAGCTTGTCAACTTCATCTTTTATTCGCTTCTGTTCTTTGGTCTCTAGCGTATCGAGATATTTTTGCGCTGGCTTCTCGTATCTGATTTCCCACTTTATTCGACGCATTGTACCCAATTTCCCTTTTCTGCGTCCCACTTTACCCAGTAATCGGGGTCGTGAAGCCTCACACGACTAAAGTCGCGTGCTTCCAGCTGTTTTAATAAGCCGGACTGCCTTTCCACCATACGGTCTAAACTCAG
>CAJORD010000229.1 GCA_905236605.1 uncultured Synergistales bacterium
CTGCCGAAATAAATTCTTTCGGAATTGCTCCTCCGACAATTTTATCAACAAACTCGAATTTGTTATCTTCGATCGGCTCAATGTCGAACACAACATGTCCGTATTGACCGCGACCGCCACTCTGACGAATATATTTGCCTTCAGCGTGAGCAGGTTTCCTGATTGCTTCACGATACGAGACTTGAGGATTACCGACTTTTACGTCAACGCCAAACTCGCGTTTTAATCTGTCAACGATGATTTCAAGATGAAGCTCGCCCATTCCTGAAATTACGGTTTGGCCGCTCTCTTCGTCATTGTGAACTTTGAAAGTCGGGTCTTCGTCCGCCAAAGCGTTAAGACCTTTCGCAAGTTTAACTTTGTCCTGTTGCGTGGCCGGTTCAACTGCTAACGAGATAACAGGCTCTGGGAACTCAAGGCTCTCTAAAACAATCTGATTGCCTTCGTCGCAAAGTGTATCGCCTGTCTTCGTGGCTTTCAATGACGGTACTGCAACAATCATTCCGGCTTCCATAGCGTCAATATCTTCGCGCTTGTTCGAGTGCATTCTCATAATGCGGCCGATTCGTTCACGCTGTCCCGAAGTCGGATTATAAACTACATTGCCCTTTTCAAGTTTTCCCGAATAGACTCGCAGGAAAAATAATTTTCCTAAGAACGGGTCAACCGCAACTTTGAAAGCTAACGCCGTGAAAGGCTCTTCGGGGTTGCTATGTCGCTCTACTTCTTTCTCAGGGTCGCTCGGCGCAAAGCCTTTAATAGGCGGCAAGTCCACCGGACTCGGCAAATACTCGACAACCGCATCAAGCAACGGCTCTACGCACTTATTCTTAAAAGCTGAACCGCAAAGAACGGGAACGGCCTTCAAATTTATAACGGCCTCGCGCAAAGTTTTGCGAATTAATTCCGAACTTATCGGCTTGCCCTCAAGATATAGAGTCATTAAATCGTCGCTGAAATCCGAAAGAGCTTCGATAATATTATCGCGTCCCTGCTTAGCTTCCAGTGCAAGCTCTGGGGGAATTGTTCCTTCGGAAGGCTTCTGTCCTAAGACTCCCGAGAAAAATAACGCCTTCTGATCAATTAAATCTACAACTCCGGCGAAATCGTCTTCAGCACCGATCGGCAACTGCAACGGAATCGCGTTGGCTCCGAGTCTTTCACGCATGGCCTTGACAACTGACGCAAAGTCCGCGCCGATTCTGTCCATTTTATTGACAAATGCAACTCGCGGAACGTGATATTTGTCAGCTTGTCGCCAAACTGTTTCTGACTGCGGCTCAACGCCACCGACTGCACAAAAGACAGCTACAGCACCGTCAAGAACACGCATTGAGCGTTCTACTTCAACTGTAAAATCCACATGGCCTGGCGTATCAATTAAATTTATAGTAAAGCCTTTCCATGCGCATGTCGTAGCAGCCGAAGTGATCGTGATACCGCGCTCACGCTCTTGCTCCATCCAATCCATGGTGGCAGTGCCTTCATGAACTTCGCCGACTTTGTAATTACTTCCTGTGTAATATAAGATTCGCTCGCTAGTCGTCGTTTTACCGGCGTCAATGTGCGCCGCGATCCCTATATTTCTGACTTTAGTTATATCCAAAAATACACACCTGCAAAATTAAATTTTCAACTTACCAGCGATAATGTGCGAACGCTTTGTTAGCTTCAGCCATTCTGTGAGTGTCATCACGACGTTTGATTGAAGCACCTTCGTTTTTGTAAGCGTCCATTAATTCGCGCATAAGTCTTTCTCGCATTGGCATTCCCTTTTTGGCTCTGGCGAACGAAACGATCCAGCGGATTGAAAGCTGAACGCCACGTTCCGGAGTAACTTCAACGGGGACCTGATAAGTAGCACCGCCGACTCTTCGCGGACGAACTTCGATATTCGGTGTTACATTGGCCATCGCCTTTTCAAAAACTTCAAAGGGCTCAATGCCTAACTTTTCCGCAGCGCCTTCTAATGCTCCATAGAAAATTTTCTCGGCTAAGCTGCGTTTGCCACCCTGCATCAATGCACTGATAAATCTTGATGCCGCCGGATTGTTAAATCTGATGTCCGGCATGGGCGGACGTTTCTTAATATGACCTTTTCTCGGCATAATTAATTAATCCTCCTAGTTGGCTTTCGGTCTACGCGCACCATACTTAGAACGGCTTCGCTTGCGGTTTTCGACTCCTCCGCAGTCCAAAGTTCCTCTTATAATATGGTAACGAACGCCGGGCAAGTCCTTTACACGACCTCCACGGACAAGCACAACTGAGTGTTCCTGCAAATTATGCCCGATTCCTGGAATGTACGAAGTAACTTCGATGCCGTTTGTAAGTCTTACACGCGCAACTTTTCTTAAAGCCGAGTTCGGCTTCTTGGGTGTTATCGTGTAAACACGAGTGCAAACACCGCGGCGCGCCGGATTTCCCTGTAATGCCGGAGAATTGCTCTTGCTCTTCTTCTCCTCACGTCCTAAGCGGACGAGCTGATTAATTGTCGGCACAGACTCCTACTGTCAAGATGAAACTTAAAAAATTTTTCGCTCTTAAATCCCGAGCTATTGACAGTAGGTTACACCTCCTCTCTCAAAATTTCTGCTAGTATAGCTTGCAAATATTAGCAACCTCCGGCCTTAATGTCAAGAAAAAATTTTTTTCATGTTATAATTTCTTCGTAAAAAATTTCTCTCCGAATTTTCCGGGGAGAATTTATTTTTTGGTCACTACTTTGGTCAC
>CAJORD010000230.1 GCA_905236605.1 uncultured Synergistales bacterium
CCTGACTTTCGGGAACTACCTTCGAGCCGTTGATGAGGTAAACGCCTTCATCGTAAAGTTTAATCATATTTAGAATATACCCCCTTGAGTATAATTTTTTAACAGCGAAAGAACTTCACACGATATGAACCTCTTCGCATTGTTCGCTTATATAAAATAATTTTGAGAAAATTTTTGAATGAATATCTAATTTGCTGAAAAATTATAACATGCTGGCTTGCGTTTAGCCGTCAGTGTATTTCAGTATTTAAGAATAATAAAATTTTTGCTCTTTGAGGGATTATAATTTCAATATCATTAATTATTTGTGAAGGAGAAAAATTTTTTATGGGAAGAGTCAAAGAAATTTTGTGCGGCATTCTTGAAATTTTTTTGTTTATTGGCGAAATGATTATTAATGTTCCATTTTTCACGTTAGGATTAATACTCGTCGTTCTGTCGCCTATTTTCTTGATTGTTGGTGCGGTGATGTTTTTCATGGACGCAGCATTATGGAGCGTATTTATTATACTTGGGCTTGTCGGCATCGCACTGGCCGCTTGGGAAATTTTCTTCTAAACTATAATATAATTGCGTCATGAATAAATCTTTTAGGAAGTGAAAATAAAAAATGCTCGGCGATTATACATGGAACGTAATAGACAAAGAATCTGAATGCTTAGCGCAGCGCTTCAAAGCCGTTACAAAAAATATAGCGAACGCGAACACCCCCGGCTATGCGCGTCATAACGTTTCGTTTGAAGACCAAATGCGCGAAGTTATGGAACAAGATAAAAAATTACACATGACCGTTACGGATAAGGCACATATACCTTCGCACCCGTTGAAGATTGATGACGTTCATGCGGCTGATTTTAAAATCATGGACGAACAATATAGGCTTGACTTAAACAACGTTGACCCCGAGCGCGAAATGGCTGTGCTCGCTGAAACCCGAATGATGTACACAGGATTTATGAGAGTCGCCGCAAGCAAATTAACAATGTTAAGATCCGTAATCGCAGGGAGGTAATTAAATAATGAAAATTTTCGATAGCATGGAAATAGCCGGAAGTTCTTTGACGGCTCATAGACTTTGGATGGACACAATCTCTTCAAACTTGGCCAACATTAACACGACACGAACAAAAGCCGGAGGCCCTTATAAGCGTCGCGTGCCCGTGTTTTCAGAGATGCTCGACTCGACGATTGGCGGTTATCATGACATCGGAGGCGTTCGAGTAATCGGGATTTCAGAAGACCAAGGCGCCCCACGAATGACTTATCAACCAGATCACCCTGATGCAAACGAAGAAGGCTATGTAGCTTATCCGAATGTGAATTTAGTTCGCGAAATGACAGACATGTTAGTGGCAAGCCGGGCTTACGAAGCAAATCTTTCAGTCGTAACGACAGGCCGCGATATGTGGAACGGTGCTCTTGACGTAATGCGCGGATAAAAATTATAAATTTTTTATATCGCAGGCGAATTTAAGATATTTATAATTTCATCAAGACTTGTGGACATGCAAGCGAGGTTTCTTTTTTCTGCTGAACCGTGCGAAAATTTTAGCACAGCACCCGCAAATCGTTTCATAGCGATTAAGGCTTTGTGTTCGCCAACAAGTTCTTTAGCACGATACGCAAAATTTATTAAAATCTCTACGCGCTTGTCTAAATCTCGATTAATTCCGCGATACTCTTCAAATAAGAATGGATTCGCTATTGCTCCTCGTGCAAGCATGACGCAGACACAGCCGTAAGAAAAATATTCGTTAATGTCTTCGATTGTCTTAACGTCGCCGCTGGCACTGATGAGGCCGGGGAAATTTTCAGCCGCTAATTTCAAAATATTTTTATCCGCGAGTCCTTCATAACGCTGCGCTGGCGTTCGACCATGCACGCAAATATTATCAGCTCCGGCGTTCGCAAGATTTTCAATAAATTTCAAAGTATCGTTATCGTTTTCAAGTTTACGAATTTTTACCCACACCGGCAAATTTAATTTCTTTAATTCTCTAACCATGTTGGCGGCAACGTCAGTACGCTTTAATAAAGCCGCTCCGCAAAAATTTTTCGTGATTTTCGGCATCGGGCACGCCATATTAATTCCGAACGCAAAAAATTTTTCACACGCTTCACGGACGCGCAAAGCTCCCGCCACTAAAATTTTTTCATCAGGCGCAAATAATTGAACGACTAACGGGGCTTCACGTTCGGAAATTTTCAACATGTCGAAAGTTTTTTGATTATCACGAACAAGTCCGGCGCAGCTTATCATTTCTGTGTGTGTCAACGCCGCGCCATGTTCAGAAAAAAATTCACGCACCGGAAGAGTCGTAACGCCCGCCAACGGTGCAAGAGCGAGGCAATTAGGAATTAAAAAATTTTTTTGCACTTCCTATTTCCTACCTCCTAATTCCTACTTAAAATAAGTTTCAAGCCTTCGAGCATGAGCCAATTATCGACGACATCAATATTTTTTGAAACTTTCTTCATTAATCCCGCGTGGCCTCCGGTTGCGATGACTTTTGCGTTTTCGAGTCCGGGATTTGCGCGGATCATTTCTACGATTCTGTCAGTGAGTCCTGCGTTGCCAAATAAAATTCCAGATTGAATCGCCTCTTCTGTGCTTCGGCCGATGACATTTTCAGGAATTGAGAGCGCAACTTGAGGGAGCTTTGCGGCCTTTGAGAACAGCGCAGAGATTCCAGACTGAAGCCCGGGAGCTATAGCTCCGCCTAAATAATCGCCTTCGAGTGAAACGACATCGAAAGTAATAGCCGTGCCGTAATCCGCGACGATTAACGGCGAGCCATATTTCTCACGTCCCGCAAGGGCGTTCACAATTCTGTCTGCTCCGACTTCGTTGGGATTCTTTACTAAAATTTTCATGCCCGTGTTAGTCTTCGCGTTTACTTGAAGCGGTACGACGTTAAAATAATTTTTTATTGCTTCCGTTATCGAAAAATCAAGCGACGGAACGACGCTCGCAAATGCCGCTCCTTTAATTTCAGAAGGCTTTATGTTTTTCGTGGCGAGCAAGTTTAATAAATTAATTCCAAGTTCGTCGGCTGTGTGAAGAATTGACGAAAGTCGCCAATGCGCGATTAAATTATCGCCGTCAAAAATCCCTACTACAGTTGTAGTGTTGCCAGTGTCAATTACTAAAATCATTTTTAAATTCCTCCTGCTGTATAGCCAGTGCTCCAGCAAATTTGAAGATTAAATCCTCCCGACGGGCCGTTCAAATCCAAAATCTCTCCCGCAAAATATAAATTATCGCAGATTTTTGATTTCATTGTAGCCGGGTCGATCTCTTTCAAACTCACGCCGCCACGCGTTACAACGGCATTATTAAAGCTCCATAGGCCGTTTACGTTCATGCGAATGTCTTTTAATAATTTCACGAAGTCTGCGATTTCTTCATCTGAAATATACTCTACGGGTTTGTCATGAGGAACGTCGGACAGTTCCAAAATTAATTTCACCATTTCCGCAGGCAGCAATGAGCGCACAAGCCCGACAAATCTCTTATGGCCTTCCGATTTTTTAATTTCGCGCTTAACTCGCTCGGTCAAAATTTCGTTGCTCAATGTCGGCTTCAGGTCAAGCGAAAATTGCAGCTCTCCTTCCCAATCTGGAACATGAGCGCTTAAATCCATGACGATAGGGCCGCTAACGCCAAAATTTGTAAATTCCATTTCTCCGAATCGTTCATCAATTTTTTTTTCGTCGAGTAGCACATTTAATCTCACGTTCTTCAAGTTGCAACCGCTAGCGAGCTTCACCCAAGTTTCTTTTGTTCTAATCGGCACGAGAGCGGGAAATAATTTCGTTATCGTGTGGCCGGCTTGTTGCGCGAAAGTGTAACCGTCGCCCGTTGAGCCTGTTTTAGGATAAGACTTGCCGCCTGTCGCGATTATATATTTGTCGGCCTCGTACTCGTCGCTGTCCGTAATGACGTATTGAATGTGAGAATTTTTGACTTTCAACGCCCTGACTGGAGTCGAACGCATGATTTTGACGTTAAATTTTTTGCATTGCATGATTAGAGCGTCAAGAACTTTTTGCGAACCTCCCGAGGCCGGGAAAATTCTTTTGCCGCGTTCCTCGACTGACTCAACGCCGATACGCCTGAAAAGTCCTACGGTATCTTTCGGACTTAATTTGCTGAACGCAGAATATAAAAATTTTCCGTTGTCGCCATAACGAGAGATGAAGGCTTTGAGATCGCGTTCGGCGTTTGTAAAATTACAACGGCCTTTGCCTGAAATTAATAATTTTTCGCCTAACGAATGATTTTTTTCAAGGATCGCGACGTTCTGACCATACGAGCCGGCTTTCATTGCTGCCATTAAACCCGCGGGGCCTCCGCCGATTATCAAAGTGTCAAATTTTTCCATGTTTTGTTTATAAAATCTCTCCTTAAAAAATTAACAAGCGTAATTATAAATGCGAACATAGAACTCGTGAATCAAATTTCTAATTTCAAAATCGAATCTGTGAGTCGTGATGACGAGAAATAAATTTTAAGATTTTTGTAGTGACCAAAGTAGTGACCAAAATATATTTTCCCTGTGAGAATTTTTAGATTGTTCTGGAGGATTTATTTTGCGTGTCATTATAGCAAAATTTTAATCAATAATTGCATTTTTCAATCGCGGGTGTTAAACTCAAAGACAAATTTTTGAGAGATTTTATAAAATTTAAGGAGAGTTTAATAAAATTGGCAACACGTAGAGAACCACGATTCAAATTATGCCGACATCTGGGCGTCAACGTATGCGGGCACCCGAAGGCATTGAAACGTACAGACATCAAAAAGAACGCAGCCGCTTCGGCAGCACGCGCGGGCCAGAAAGTTTCACAGTATGGCCTTCAGTTAATGGAAAAACAAAAAATCAAAGCTTACTACGGAATCCTTGAAAGACAGTTCGCGCGCTACTTCGATTTAGCCAAGAAGAGCGAAGATATGACAGGCGTCGCGCTTCTTAAAGCTCTTGAATGCAGACTTGATAATCTTGTCTATAGAACAGGATTCGCACGCTCGATTCGTCAAGCTCGTCAGCTCGTCAGCCATGGACATATTTTAGTAAACGGCAAAAAAGTTGATATTCCGTCCTACGGCGTGAAAGTCAACGACGTAATCAGCCTCAAAGAAAAGACGCGCACAAATCCGTTAGTCGAGACGAATTTCAATGGCTTTGTTTCGTTCAGCGTTCCTTATCTTGAGAAGGACAAGGCACAATTTAGCGCGAAATTGATTCGTGAACCGCTGCGCGAAGAACTTCCGATTGATGTAAACGAAATTCTCGCAGTCGAGTTATACTCAAAATAAATAAAATTAATAAAGAAATAAATTAAAGATTTAATTCTCATCGAGAGAGGTGGAGGGACCGACCCTGTGAAGCCCGGCAACCTGTTTGAATCAGGTGCCAATATCGGCAGCGTTTTGTTAATAGCTGGGTGATGAGAGAGAAAAACATAAAGAAAGAAATTTCAGCGTGCTCTCTTAAAATCCAGAGGGCATGTTTTTTTATAATTTTTTAATTTCAGGAGGCAAATTAATTGGCAGAAAACTTTATTTTTTCATCAGAGTCAGTAACCGAAGGACACCCCGACAAAGTAGCGGATCAAATTTCTGACGGTGTTCTTGATGCAATTTTGAAAGATGACCCTATGGGGCGTGTGGCGTGTGAAGTTCTCGTCTCGACGGGACTCGTAGTCGTTGCGGGCGAGATCAGCACAAAAACTTACGTCGACATTCAGAAAATCGCCCGCGAAACAATCAACGGCATCGGCTATACTCGCGCGA
>CAJORD010000231.1 GCA_905236605.1 uncultured Synergistales bacterium
AGTAGCAGCCTTTCAAAAATATAAGCCCGACATCATTACAATGGACATTACAATGCCCGAGATGAACGGCATAGACGCAGTAAAAGCAATAAAGGCTCTTGACCCAAGTGTAAAAATCGTCATGGTGTCCGCAATGGGACAGCAGCCGATGGTCATTGAAGCAATTCAGGCCGGTGCCAACGACTTCATAGTAAAACCATTCCAGCCCGAGAGGGTCGTAGAAGCAATTACAAAGGTGCTGTCATAAAATTCAAAGCGTAAGTCTAACGGCCTATATAATTCGGGCCGCAGCTGCATTGATAATTATGTCGCTGGGCGCGTTGCTTTTTATTAAATACGCGAAGAAGCATAATCTCAACATGAAAAGCGCGTCAGCCGTCAAAATAGAAATGTTGTCGTCCCTGCACCTGACCGGCAGGGATATATTTTTTGTTGTCCGTTGCGGCCCGGACGTTATAGCTTTCGTATTAAGTCAGGGCGGTGCGTGTCTGATGGGTAGATGGAGCTATGAGGAATGGAATAAAACAACTCCCGAAACTGAAACACAAAACTAAAATTTTTTTCACAATTTCTTTCGCTATATTTTTAATTTTTTTATTCAGTGCGCTTTCATTCGGAGCAATTTTGAATCCTCCGCGCGCTCCTGAACTTTCTGGGACAATCCCTTTACCGTCCTTAACGCTCGGAGTAGGTCAAGCGGACTCGCCGCGCGACGTTGCTTTAACTCTTCAGATTTTGGCGCTGATGACCGTGTTAAGTCTCGTGCCTGCGATTTTATTAATGGTAACGAGTTTCACGCGAATTATAATTGTTTTAGGCTTCGTGCAACGCGCGATAGGTCTTCAGCAGTCCCCTCCGCAACAAGTCATAGCCGGGCTAGCGTTATTCTTAACGATGTTCACGATGTATCCAACTTGGCAGCAAGTTTATAACAATTCGCTTGAGCCTTATTTATCTGGCAATATAAATTCGCAGCAAGCTTGGGATAATGCGATTAATCCCGTTCGTAATTTTATGTTCAGATACACGCGACAAGAAGAACTTTCTTTAATAATCTCTATGTCAGAATCTCCGCGTCCCGCTAATCAAGCTGAAGTCCCAACGCAAGTTTTAATTCCGGCGTTCATGCTTAGCGAATTAAAAACAGCGTTTCAAATGGGCGTTGTGATTTACATTCCGTTTTTAGTTGTCGATATGGTTGTGTCGAGCGTCTTGCTAGCGATGGGAATGATGATGCTGCCGCCTATGATGATTTCATTACCGTTTAAGATTTTGTTATTTATCATGGCCGACGGCTGGAATTTAGTTGTGATGAGCGTGTTGAAAAGTTTCACGAACGTGCCATAATTTTCAGTAAAAAATCATAGTTGACAAGTGAGTAATTCAAACTATTTTTAATTAAATTAATTGATTTTCATGTTCTATTTGATATTCTTGAATTAACAAGGAGGAAATGAAATATGAAAGTCGTTTCAGTAATTAATTTCAAAGGAGGCGTAGGCAAGACTACACTGACCGCTAATCTAGGAGCTTACGCCGCATCGCAAGGTTATAAAGTTCTTCTAGTGGATTTAGATTATCAAAAAACATTGACTTGTACTTTCATGACAAATGAAGACTGGAAGAAAAAATTTTCAAAAACGAAAACGATGAAAATTTTCTTTGAGCCTGTCCTAAATGGTCAATTACCATCTCTGAAACCATTATTAGTAAGAAGAGCTGTTGCTAATGAAAAATTAGATTTGCTTTGTTCGCATGACGATTTAAGAATTATAGAGCCCAAATTAACTGGATTATTATCAAATGTCGATGTCCCTTCGCTTGCGGCTGATTACATGAAATTTGTAAGTTGTCTGCGTCGCGCTTTGAACAACATTGATAATCTCTATGACCTTGTGCTCCTTGATTGTCGTCCAGATTCTTATTTCATGGCTAAATGTGGCTTATATGCCAGCGATTATTATATCGTTCCCACGAAGCTCAACGAAGCTGATACTTCAGGAATAGAGCCATTGAGAAATGAATTAAAGTCTTACCGCGCTAAATGCAATGAATACATAAGCCGCTTAACAAATTCTTCATACTTACCTATGAATCTGAAAATGCTTGGCATCGTTCCTATGATGACTCATGTATCAAGCGGGAAAACATTGATTAAAGCAGAGCAAGTTTTTCGAGATAAGCTCGAAGGCGATTTTTATGTGTTTAATCAATTTATCAAAGAAGCGCCCGGACTTTTTGGTTCAAAAATCAGAGACAAAACAGGCGCGATTGTTCCAGTTGTGCTTTCGGGCTCAGCAGTTACTCCTTTTATAGGATTTTCTCCGAAAGCTGCAATAATAAGAGACCTTAAAGCACTCGGCGATGAATTTCTTGAGCGAGTCTCAAGAAAATAACGCTTAAAAAGGAAGGTAAAAATGCCAGCGACAAATTTAAGTTTGCTTGACTTTCATAGCCTTATGAAGCGCTCTGTTGTTTGCCATAAAAATTTCTCCTGTCGTTTTAATTTTAGCGTGTTATTTGTTCATGAAAGAAATAATTCACGATTATCGGCGGCGCGTCAAAAGGATTTTTCATTGAGTCATCATTGTGAACATAAGCAAGGCCAAGAGCTTCGGAAAATTCTTTAATTTCTTCATTCAAATCGAACCAGTAAGACAAATTTTTTTTCGTATAAATCTCACGATAAAGCGCGTCAAGCTCCGGGTGATTTTCGTGAATATAATTCAAAATTCGTGCTTTATAATCGCCTCGCAAGTTCAGATTTTCGAGCCAAATTAAATTGCAAAAATCTTTTGCGCGTTCGATTATTGCTTTAACGTCGCTGATGCCAGGAAAGATTGGCGATATAAAACAAGTCGTTCGGATTTTAGCGTCGTGAAGAGTTTTCATAGCGTTCAGTCTTCGTTCAATGCTGACGGCTTTGTCCATGTCGGCACGAAATTTTTCGTCAAGAGTGTTGATTGAAAAAGAAACTCTAACGTCGGGAAAATTTTTTAATAAATCCAAATCCCGCAAAATTAAATCCGATTTTGTCGCTATAGAAATTCTTGCTCCGCTTCCCTGCAATTCTTCGAGAAGTTTTCTTGTCCGCAAAAATTTTGCTTCGAGCGGCTGATAAGGATCAGTAACGGAACTCAAAAAAATTTCTTTGCCCGAATATTTTTTAGGATTTTTAATTTCTGGCCATTCTTTTACGTCAACAAAAGTTCCCCACTCTTCGCTGTGATTAGTGAAGCGTTTCATGAACGAAGCGTAGCAATATTTGCAAGCATGTGAGCAGCCGACATAAGGATTAGCCGAAAAATCCGAGACGGGCAAATTTGATTTCGATAAAACGCTCTTGACGCTGATATTTTTTATAATCATGCTTAAAATCTTAAAGGCCGAACTAACGCTTTGATATCTAAAATTTTAACTTCGAGGCCAGACTCTGAAATTTTTTTTGCGAGTTCCGACAGCGAAGCGCGTTCCATTTCGCCATGTTCACAAAGTGCGATCGAAAGTCCTGCGTTAGTTGCGTCGATAAGTTCGTGATATTTCATGTCGGCGGTTAAATAAACGTCAGCGCGATGAAGCTGGGCAGCTCTCCAAAATTCAGCTCCCGAACCTCCGCATAAGGCGACGCGTGAAATTTTTTTCGGCATTTCTTCAGAATAAAAATCTAAACGCGACAATCCCCACGAATCTTTAACAATCGCTAAAAATTTTTCTGTTTCGAGAGCGTCGGGAAGTTTTCCGATTATTCCGAAGTCGTCGAGCGGTTTTGAATCGACAAGGCCGATTAGCTTTGCGAGAGTGTAATTTACGCCTTCGTCGGTTTTGTCCCAATTTGTGTGCGCGGCTATGATGTTCACGTTTCGCTTTAAGGCTTCGTGAATCGTCTTGCCTAAATCTAAATCGACGTTAATTTTTTTAATCGCTCTGAATATCAACGGGTGATGACAAAGTAAAACTTCACAAGCGTTTTCGCTGGCTTCAATCACGGCTTCGGGCACAGCGTCAAGACAAATCCCGACGCGATTGACTTCAGCGTCATAACTTCCGACTTGAAGGCCGGAGTTATCCCACTCTTCTGCTAAAGACCACGGCGCGAACGTATCGACAAAATTTAATAAATCTCTGACTTTCATTTTTAATTCTTAAATCGCTCTGGGAAAAATTTTTTTACATCATCAAGAAATTTTTCGATTCTTTCGGGCGTCTCAATGAATTTCGGGTCGGCTAAATCGAGTTCAAGATAGTTCAAGTCGCTTCCGATTTCGGATTTCACGAAGTCAAGAAACGGCACGTAAGCGTCGTAAAGACTTCGCCAATAATCCTCGCCCGCGTCGATCTCGTCTTGTCGACCGCGGTCATGAATCCTCCGCATGATTTCATCGAACGGACATTTAACCAAAATTAATAATTTCGGGTTCTTGACGTAGCGAAGCAGTGAATCGTAAAGCGTCAAGTAGCAGCCAAGCTGGCTATCTTTGAAATATCCTTTGCGATAGTAGAGCATGGCGTAGACTTTGTCGCCGAAGATGCTGCGGTCAAGAATATAATCGTTCTCTTCGGAAGCGCAAAGATATTGAGCGAAGCGAGTAACCAAAAAATTTAACTGCATCGGGAACGCCCAGCGCGTTTCATGATGAAATCGGCTTAACAAGTCCAACGGGTCGCGAAACTCTTCGGGCATAATTTTGAAGCCAAGACGTTGTGAAATTAAATCTACGATTGTGGATTTGCCGCTGGCGGTCATGCCTTCGACGATAATTTGAATCTGTCCCAAAATTTTTCAAACTCCTTTATAAAAAAATGCCTCTTGCAAAATTTTTAAGGAATTATAAAATTAGTCAAACTTAGTTAGACATGGATAAAAATTTTTAAGGAAGTGAAATTTAATATGGATATGAATAAATTGACGCGCAAGAGTCAGGAAGCATTAGCTACGGCTCAAGCGACAGCTTCAGAATATAATCATCAGCAAGTTGACGCGGAACATTTATTATTTGCACTCGTGAACGATGAGGGAGGATTAATTTCTCAACTCTTGAAGCGAATGAATGTAAACACAGAATTTTTAGATAAATCCGTTGAAGAAGAACTTGAAAAGCGTCCGCGAGTTACCGGCAGCGGCGTCGAGCAGGGAAAAATTTATATAACTAACAGGCTCGAAAATGTTTTCACGAAGGCTAACGAGTTTGCTAAAAATTTGAAAGATGAATATGTTTCAGTTGAACATTTATTTTTGGCTTTAATTGGTGTCTCAAGAACTTTGAAGGAGTTCGGAATCACAGAAGAAAAATTTTTGAAAGCCTTAACCGAAGTCCGAGGCTCGCAACGAGTTCAAAGTGCCGACCCCGAAGCAACTTATGAAGCTCTTGAAAAGTACGGACGCGATTTAGTTCAAGCTGCTAAGAACGGTAAATTAGACCCCGTCATAGGACGTGACGATGAAATCAGACGCGTTATAAGAATTTTATCGCGTAAAACTAAAAATAATCCCGTCTTAATCGGCGACCCCGGTGTTGGCAAGACTGCAATAGTCGAGGGGCTTGCTCAAAGAATTGTTCGCGGCGACGTCCCCGAAGGCTTGAAAGATAGAACGGTCTTTGCGTTAGACATGGGCTCGCTAGTCGCGGGTGCAAAGTATCGCGGCGAATTTGAAGAACGATTGAAAGCCGTCTTAAACGAAATTAAAAACAGCGACGGGAGAATTTTATTATTTATTGATGAGCTTCATACTATTGTAGGCGCAGGAGCAGCCGAAGGAGCCGTTGACGCCGGCAACATGTTGAAACCGATGCTTGCGCGCGGTGAACTTCATTGCATAGGCGCAACGACCGTTGACGAATATCGAAAATATATTGAAAAGGACGCGGCACTAGCGCGACGATTCCAGCCTGTTGACGTCGAACAGCCTTCAGTCGAAGATACAATTTCAATTTTGCGTGGCATCAGCGAAAAATTACAAATTCATCACGGCGTCGTAATTCGCGATAATGCCCTCGTGGCGGCAGCGGTGCTTTCAAATCGCTATATCACAGATAGATTTTTGCCCGACAAGGCTATAGATTTAGTTGACGA
>CAJORD010000232.1 GCA_905236605.1 uncultured Synergistales bacterium
AAAACCGTTGTGTCGAAAGGCACCGTGGGTTCGAATCCCACCCTCTCCGCCATTAAACAAGCCAATTTTTTTTACCTAAATATTTGCCGCGCCTCGTGCCGCTTTTTCGCTTTTTATCCCGCCGAAAGTACCTTTTCCGCTTTCGGCGGTTTTTTTGTGCATTTTTTGCTTTATGAAAAATTTTTTTTAAAATTTTTTTCTGTAACTTTTTTAATTTTATAATATAAATAATTAAAAAAATAATAAAAAATGACTACAAAGCCAAAAAGTATTGAAATAACGCCAAAAATTTGTAGTCAATTTTTTCTTTAGAGGAAAAGATTTTGACTACCAAACAGTGGGGCGGGCGGCGAAAATAAAAAAATCCTCGCTGATGGCGACGGGTCAGCAAGGAATGGATAAATTTAGACACACGAAAAACCTGTACTAGACAGGAGGATCAGTTATTCAGTTAAAGCAACCGATTAAGAAGATTTCCAATCAGCGGCTAAGTCGTCAGGGACTTTTTCTAATTGCGTTCGGTAAAGTTCATATTCGGTAAAGGCAGATTTTTTGAAGTAAAAAACTCTGGTGGGAACGTCGTTATCAATGCGAATAATCCATTGGTGCTTATGGGCATTGTCGGGCTTATCGGGTTCACGGAAAATATTTTGTTCAGCCCAAGCAGAGATAATCGGCTTATAGGAAGGGAAACCAGCCTCTTCAAGATATTTGCGTAAGGTGGAAGGATAAAGCGCAACGTCGCCATTCTTGAATTTCGCGCCGTGAGCTTCGCCGTAAGAACTTTTATACCATTTCAATTCAGCGGATTGGTGATAGAAGGAAGAATCATTGGAAGAAATTTTTTCAACCAGGACAGCCCAAGCGCGAGAGGCATTGGCATTTTCATTGCGTTTAGGGGAATTGAAAGCGTACAACTCGAAGTCGGAGACGCATTGTTTGAACTTAATTCGGAGGGTGTCATTGTCGAAGCCGAGCATGATATAAAAAGTCATCAGCGCGGCATGCATGGCAGCCCACATTTGAGCTTGTGAATAAGAAATGCCCGCGCCGTAATATCTGTCCTCAAAATCTTTATACAAACGGATAAGTTGTTTTTGATTTTTTTTGAGAAAATTAATGAACTTCTTGCCGCCGTGTCCGAAATTTCTTTTGAAGAAACGGTTGTAATGGAGAGCCTGTTTATCCGAACACATTCTATTAGCGGAAAGTTCAATGACGCGGTTAATAACGCCTTCAGTGGAATTGTCCGGGAAAAGGGGCTGTTCGCCGTTAGAAATGCGAACGCCGCGAAAATGGCGGGTGGGAATATCTTTAGCGTTTTTATTCATACGCGCCTTAGTTTCGCCGGTTTCAAAATTGAAAATAGAATTGTTCATATTGGCGCGAGTGGCGAGGTTAGAAGACTGAAGTTCATTGACGAAGGTGGGCAAGTCATTATTTTTAACGGCTAAGTTATCAAGAGCGTTGGGGGTGGCGTTAAAATTTTTGACCAAGAAGAAAGGATCGCCGTAAAAAGAAGCGAAGCCGTTCATAGCACCGGTTTTACCTGAACCTGAAGGAGTGGTGAAATGGAGCTGAATATTTCTGACCTTAAGGATATGTAGGCAAGGAGCGGCGAGAGTGGCAGCGAAGCCGGCGCGAATTTCCATAGAGGTCTCGAGCATATCAAGAATTTCGGTTTGCCAAGCGATCGGGTCGCCTTCGGAACGGTAAGCATTGAGGTAGTCAAAGCCATCACAACGGACATTCGCCAATTTTTCAGTCATTGGTTCAGGATAAACGAAGTCGGAGCAATCATTATCAAGCCAACCTGTTTTTGAATGGACATAAAATTCCTTAATACAAGTATCGTTATTGGTTGCGCCGAGCATATCACAAAGATATTCGGCAAGATTTTTACCGCGCCCGATAGGGAATGGCAAACCTAAGCCCGCGAGTTTAGAAATACCAGCGGAGCTGGCTAAATTTTCTTCGTCGAAGAATTGGAAGAACCATTGATTGGTGCGGTAATTGAGAATGCAAAGTTCAATCTGGCCGTCTTTATTATCAGTGGAAATGACGCGGCTGGAAATGAAGACAGGATTGCGGCAAATTTGTTCGATTTCATTTTTTTTGCCGAGCTTAAAAACGCCTTCAGGAGAGACGTTATAGCCGTCAGGGATCGCTACATCAACCGGGCAGTCCGGGAAAATTTGTTTGGAAGTGAGGGTACCGCCCGCCTGCATATCAGAAATAAATTTCAAATAATCTTTGCGCTTATCATAGGCTTGAACGGCTTCGTCATAAATATTTTTTAATCTGTTATGGAGAATTTGAGGTTCAGCCTGGAAAGCGTCATTAGCGTCTTTGAAATCGGCGATACCTAAATTGGCGACGTGAACAAATAAATTTTTAAAATTGCCGTCGAGATTTTTTAATTTATCCAATTTCTTTTTAAAGGCGAAGGCAGAAGTTCTGCCGGTTTCGTCGTTATCGAGCATTAAGATAATGCAAGCCATATCGGGCAAAAATGCGGCGAGCTGATCGAGTTGGCGAGAGGAGGGAGAAGCGGATGAAAAAGCGATCGCAGGGAAGCCGCACTGGTGAATGGTCATAGCGTCGAACTCACCTTCAACGGCAAAGATAGGCGTAAAGACACCTGAAACAAGCGGCAGTCCGAAAACGTCTTTCTTGCCTTTGTGGCGTTTAGGAATGACGTTAGCGAACTCCGCCTGATTTAATTCTTCAGTGGAAAGCAAAGCGCGATTAAGCCAATGATCGTAAGAAGTGGGGATAATAAAACTTTTGAAGGGGAAACGTTCGGAAGGGAAAGTAACGCCGCAACCGAAGGTAGCGCAGGTAGTTTGATTAAGACCTCTGAAAAGGTGATCGGGCTGATCGCGGAAAAATGAGGCGAGATTTTTTCTGGCGAAATCAATAAAAGCCTTAGATTTTTTATCAATGGACTCGACTTGGAAAAAAGATTCGGGAACGGAAGAAAAATCATCCGCGCGGACATTTGAAAAATTTCTATTAGCGGAGACATTCAAATTAAAAGTTTTAACGGCGAAATCCAGCGCGTCATTAGTGGAAGTAAAGCCCAATCTGTGCATAATTGCGTCGAGGTAATCGGAAGGCTGACTGCAAACAAAACAATTACGCGTTTTCCAAAGTCCGTTAATATTTTCGAGATCAACGCCAGTGCCGCTGTCGCCTTCACC
>CAJORD010000233.1 GCA_905236605.1 uncultured Synergistales bacterium
CACACAAAATTTTGCTTTCATAGTTCCGGGTTTGTCATCGAAGCCGCCGTGGATCATTGAGCTATTAGCACGGCTGGCTCCGGACGGAAGCTCGGAGGCTTTGTCAAGCACAGCGATTTTTAATTTATATTTTGAAAATTCGCGTGCTATACCTGCTCCCGTTACGCCAGAACCGATAATAATTACATCGTAGTTCATGAATTTCGATTCCCCCTCTGTATCTTGAATAAAAGAAAGAGGAGTCAGGCTTTCACTTCCTAACTCCTACTTCCTAATTCCTACTTAATTTTAGTCCGTCCAGTTGCGGCACTTTTCGATAGCTTTCTTCCAGCCTGCGTAGGCTTTCTCACGGTCGGCCTCGTCATTTTCGGGCGTGAATTTGTGGTCCTGTGCCCAGTTAGCGCGAATGTCGCCCTCATCTTTCCAGAATCCCACAGCAAGTCCTGCCGCGTAAGAAGCTCCGAGTGCCGTCGTTTCATTGACGACAGGTCGAACAACGTCAGCTCCGAGAATGTCGGCCTGAATCTGCATGAGCAAGTTATTAACTACTGCGCCGCCGTCAACTTTCAAAGCCGCAAGTTTCTTGCCGGAGTCTTTCTCCATAGCCTCGATAACGTCGCGTGTCTGATAGCAAAGCGATTCGAGAGTTGCGCGAATAAAATGCTCTTTGCGAATGTAGCGTGTCATTCCGACGATTGCGCCGCGTGCGGTCATGTCCCAATACGGAGCAAAGAGTCCAGAGAACGCCGGGACGAAATACATTCCGCCGGAGTCTTTGACTTTGCCTGCGTAGTATTCGCTGACAGGAGCGTCATCAATCATCTTCAAGTTATCGCGAAGCCACTGGATAGCCGCGCCTGCGATTGCGATTGAGCCTTCGAGAGCGTAATAGCATTTGCCCGGCTCGCGTGAATAGAACGCCGTTGTTAAGAGTCCGTTCTTTGAAGGGATCGGTTTGTCGCCGATGTTCATGAGCATGAAGCAGCCTGTGCCATAAGTGTTCTTGGCTTCGCCTTCGCTCAAGCAAGCCTGACCGAATAAAGCCGCCTGCTGGTCGCCTAAGTCGCCTGCTACAGGAATCTCACCGCCGAACGGGCCGTCTTTAACGGTCTTTCCGTAAACGTAGCTTGACGGCATAATCTTCGGAAGCATTGACGCCGGGATTTGAAGCTCTTTCATCATTTCTTCGTCCCACTGGCAAGTCTTGATGTTCATTAAGAGAGTTCTTGAAGCGTTTGAAACGTCCGTAACATGAACGCCACCATTAACTCCGCCGGTTAAGTTCCAGATGAGCCAAGTATCAGTGTTGCCGAAAAGAAGTTCGCCGCGCTCGGCTTTTGCTCTTGCGCCTTCGACGTGGTCAAGAATCCAACGGATTTTTGTTCCGGAGAAATAAGGGTTGATTAAAAGTCCCGTGATGTCTTTGACTTTGCCTTCGCCTTTTTCATTTTGTCCCCAGCCGGGCTTCTTGAGCCATTGTGCGCAAAAATCTTGAGTTCTCGTACACTGCCAGACGATAGCGTTATAAATCGGCTTGCCTGTGGCTTTGTCCCAAACTACTGTTGTCTCGCGCTGATTCGTGATTCCGACTGCTGCGATCTCCGACGGGTCGGCCTTGGCCTGTGCTAATGCTCCGCGGATAACGTCCTGAGTTCTGCTCCAGATTTCCATCGCGTTGTGTTCAACCCAGCCGGGCTGCGGGAAAATCTGCTCATGTTCCATTTGATACGACGCTGCGGGACGGCCGTCCTTCGTGAACAACATGCAACGGGTGCTGGTTGTGCCTTGGTCAATAGCTGCTACATATTTCTTGTCTGCCATAGAAAATTGTTCCTCCTTAATAATTAAATTTGTTTGTGTGTTTGAATCCTGTGATGCTACTTGCGTTGTTGAAGATGAAGATGAAGAATCCGCTGTGCCGAAAAATTTTGAAAAAAATGACATAGCTAACTCCTAAATATAAAAAATGAGGAACTAGGCAAAAATCCTAATTCCTCGTTAATAATTACATAATTCCGAATGCTCTGCAGAAGAAGAATGCTACAACCGCTCCGGCCAACGGACCTAATACAGGTACCCATGAATAAGCCCAGTCTGAATCTCTCTTGCCGGGGATCGGAAGAACAAAGTGAGCGATACGCGGTGAAAGGTCTCTAGCGGGGTTCAAAGCGTAACCGGTCGGGCCGCCAAGTGCTGCACCAAGTCCGTAGATGATTCCGACTACAAAGAATGTTCCAAGACCAGGAGTAAAGCCTGCGCCCGCAACGCCCTTTGAGAATACGCACATAATGAGCGTAACAAGGAAGAATGTAGCGATTGCTTCGGTTATGAAGCAGCATACAAGGCTACGATCTGCTTCGCTCTTGTTGGGAGCCGTGCAGAATACTCCGAGCTGTGCGTTCGGGTCAGAGCCTTTCCAGTGATTGAGGTACGCGAGCCATACGACAACGCCGCCGCAGAAACCGCCAATCATTTGAGCAATGATGATTGCAAATGCTTCGCCCCATGAACCGTAAACGCCGGCCAATGTCTTCGCAACGGTTACGACAGGATTCAAATCTCCCTGCGCGGAGCCCATTGCGTTAGCCGCAAAGACGCCAAGACCTACTGCCCAAGCCCAGCCCCAACAAATATGAACCCAGTTAGAGCCGTTTGCTTTTGAATCTTTAAGAACTAAGTTGGCTACGTTGCCATCTCCAAAAACTACGAGAACGAGTGTGCCAAAAAATTCTCCCCATACGGGGCCCGGTGTTAAGAATGATCCCATTTGAAAATCCTCCTTAAAAAATATTTATTAAAAAAATTTTTGTGAATTACCCATATTTTAGAATAATTTTTTTTTCTGTCATTAGGAATTTTGCGGGATTAAAAATTAAATTAAGAAATTAAATCGACTGACATTTCTCACAACGCGCCTTCGCATTCTCGAAATTCATTTCTTTGATTGCCCATTCGGCCGCCGCCGTCAACATTGGCAAAGCTCGCTCGCCCTTTATCGTCAAAGAATATTCGACGCGCGGCGGGACTTCGTTATATTGAGTTCTATTAATTAATCCGTCGGCCTCAAGTTCTTTGAGCGACTGCGCAAGCATCATGTTTGTGATTTCGCCGAGCCTTCGTTTGATTGCGCTATAGCGGTGCGGTTCTTTGTTCGCGAGGATACATATTATAGGTAGCTTCCACTTGCCGCCGAAAGTGTTCGACAAATATTTTAGCGGGCATATAGTTTCTTGATTAGGCATAAAAATTTTTCTCCTAAGTATAATTTTTAGACTTGATATTAAAAAACTGCGTTCTTGCGTTATGAATATCGTAATTCTAAAATTTGAACGAATGATTTTCAAGAACGATTCAAAATCACAGGGGGAAAAATTAAAATGAAAATCAAAGTCGTAAAGCTTTATGACGATGGCGAATTCGCTGAAGATTTTCTTTTCGGCGGAGAGAACAAGAGCGACGGTCGCGCAGATGTAAAATATCCAGCGAGCCTTCAGAATTTTTTAATCGACATGGAAAACGGCGAAGTGATTCTCGTTGACACCGGCCTATCACCTGAAACACCGTTCAAAGGCTACAGGAAAGTTAATACTTACATGGACGCCTTCAAGGCGCTCGGTTACAAGCCTGAACAAGTTACAAAGATTCTCGTAACTCATAAGCACCCTGACCACACCGGCGAGCTTAAAGAATTTCCGAACGCAAAAGTTTATATCGGCCCGGAAGACGCTGACGCTTTGAAACTCACTGGCGAAAATATTATTCGCTGCGAATACACTGACGGAGCTTATAAAAATTTTGAACACTCGCAGAAAATCGCCGACGGAATTTATTTCATCAAGGCACGCGGTCATACGAAGGGCAACAGCATTGTAATCGTTGAAGGCGATGACGGAGTTTATTACATGATGCACGGCGACGTTACTTACAACGATACAGCATTAAAGAGAAACAAGCTTTCTATAGTGTTCGAGGACTTAGCGGCGGCACGTGATACTCTCGACAGAGTTCGCGATTTTATAAAGAACAATCCGACGATTTATCTTTCAACGCACACGCCCGAAGGCTATAAGAATCTCGAAGAAAAAATCATTATGAAGCTTGACTAAATGATGAACGAAATTAAAAAAATTTATCTCGTATATTTCAGTCCGAGCGGCTCGACAGAAAAAATCGTTAAGACTGTCGCGTCTGAAATTAAAGGACTCGAAGTTGAAAAAATTGATCTTTTGACTTCCGCAAGCCGTCAGAAAAAATATAATTTCGGAAAAAATGATTTAGTTATCTTCGGCTGCATGACCGCGGGAAAACTCTTCACACTTTCCGATGAAATTTTTGCGTGCCTTGAAGCTAACGAAACCCCGTTTATCGGAGTTGCAACGTTCGGCAATACTTACTACGGGATCGCCTTAAAAGAAATGTTGAGTCGCGCAACAAAACAGGGCTTCAAAGTTGCGGCTCTTGGTGCGTTTGTGGCGCGTCATTCGATTGACACAAGTTTTGCGGCTGAACGTCCTGACGCTAAAGACATCGAAATTATGAAAGACTTCGGGCGCAGAGCTTACGAGAAAATTTTGAGCGGCGATTTAACGCTTCACACGCAACCTAAAACAGGCTGGTCCAATCTCGAACTCGGCAACAAAGTTATCGCTTATCGTGAGGAACACCCCGACGAGCCTTACGCTTTGCCGCCGTCGTATAAATCTAAAGAGATGACCGACGCTTGTATTCAGTGCGGAACTTGCGCGAAACATTGCCCGACTGACGCAATTAATATCGCGAAGAAAACTTTTGATTTAGAGAAGTGTATCGGCTGTTGGGGCTGCATAAATCGTTGTCCGAAACACGCAATTAAATCAACGAGTAAAGAAATGGCCGACATTATGAAGAGCATTACGGATATGCCGACAACTCGTTTAGAGCCGGAACTATTATTTTAGTTTTTTAAAGCTCCTTACTCCTCACAATTTGAATCGCACTTCCTTTGCATAAATTTTCTGAAGTAGCTTAATGAAATCAAAAACTGTTTTTCTATCTTCGCATGCGTGAGTACAAAGTACGCATGAAACAGTTTCCGGGCAGTTAAACGGTATCCATGCAAATTCGTCATAATGGTCATTAAGAAAGCCCGGTGCAAGACACACGCCTTTATGTGTCGCGACGTTAGTTAAAGTTGTTTCGTAGTCGTTGCTGTTGAAGTAAGAAATATTTAATTTTTCTATAACTCTCTGTTGAACGATACGAAGTTCCGGCGGTGAACCTCCTCCCACCATTAGGACTCTATCTTTTAAGTCGTTTATGTCGATAAGATTTTTTTGCGCTAACGGGTCTGATTTTTCTGTGATTAAGTATATATGACTTTGAAAAAGCGCATGTAGTTTTATATCCGGTATTCTTTTAACGTCAACTTCCATTGAAAATAAAATATCTTCTTCACCTTTCAAGAATGACGACGGATCTGAGAGCGGCAGAAAATGCGGAGTAACTGAAACGCCATCATGTTCACGTTCAAAATTTGTAATAGCTTCAGGTAGAAAATAAAGCGCAGAGCGCATAGGGAGTCCGATTGATATATTAGCTTGATAGCGCGAGCTAAAATTTTGTCCCTGTTCGATAGCACGCTTTAATTCTGTTTTAATATTACGAAGTGTCGTGCAAAATTGTTCTC
>CAJORD010000234.1 GCA_905236605.1 uncultured Synergistales bacterium
TTAAAACATCAAAAGAACGCATATATTGTCCTGATGATGTTTCGTGTGTTCCTGTTGAATTTGGTGCAGAAGAACATGCGAGGCTCTGGATAAAAATTGCAAACATCGAGGAAGAACACAAGTTAAAAGCCGACATGTTTAGAATTATAAGCACCGGAGCTAATTTGAAAGAGGTAATATCAAATTCTCGCTTCCACTTCGGTTATGTTTTTCTGCCTGAAGATTCTGTACCTGAAAACAAAATTCCCTTCTGAAGATGAATTTAGCCCACTACCAAAGAGGAAGGGCGCGTCTACAAAATTCTTTTTCTTACGTCGAACATTGAAATTTTATGATTTTCTGCGAGGCGTTTCAGGTCTTCGTATTCTGGGATCTCCCGAAGCGTTTCGCCGTTTAGCTCCGTGATTTTGAAATGCACTTGGCCGAGCGGTGTTTCTCGTTCTTCGATCCGCCACTTTAATCGCAAACGGTCAAATTCTGAATAGCGAACACCTTGCGAAGTCGTGTTCTTCAAAATAATTTCTGAAATTTTCAAAACGTCTTCCGGTTTTGCTAGACAGCAAAGTTTAACGCCGGGGCGATTTTTCTTCATGTTAATATTTTCTGTCCACACGTCCAGAGCCAAAGCCGCAAATAATTTTTCAATAACGCTTTCATAATCTTGCGGATTCATGTCGTCAATGTTAGTTTCGAGCAAAGAAATTTTTTCGCGGACTAATCCGTTAATTTCAGTTTCGCTAGACGTGTCCATTAACAAGACTCTTAAAGCGTTGGGCATGTCTTCTGATTCATGATTACCGAAACCGAAGCCCGAAGCTAAAATTTTTCCGTTAGGTATCGTGCTGAAACCGTCAGCTAAAATCTTCGCGAGTAATGCTCCCGTCGGTGTAGTGCGTTCCATAGGCGAACCGTTCGCAAAGATAGGCAAGCCGTGTAACAAAAATTCTGTTGCCGGTGCAGGGACAGGCAGGACTCCGTGAGCGCATTCGACCGTTCCAGAGCCTGTGTTAATCGGTGAACATAAAACGCGGGGCCAGCCTAATGCTTCCATTAATATAAATGCTCCGGCTATGTCGATAATCGAGTCAACCGCGCCGACTTCGTGAAAATGAATTTTATCCGGTGTCGTCCCGTGAACATGGGCTTCGGCTTCGGCTAAAATCGAAAACGCACGCAAAACTTCACGTTTCACAGGTAAAGACATCGCGCTTGATGAAATCATTGCTTCAATGTCGGCTAAATGTCTGTGATGATGTTCGTGTTCATGGTCTTCATGTTCGTGATTATGATCGTGGTGATGGTGTTCATGAGTTAATTTAACGTCAAAATTTATTCCGGCGATCCCGTTCTTAGTTGTCTGTTCGATTATTAATTCATATTCATCAGGATTAAGAGCTGTGATTTTCTTAATGCCTTCGGCTAAAATATTTTTATCCGGCACAAGATTTAATAACGCTCCTATAAACATATCCCCGGCAATTCCGGCAAAACAATCAAGATAAAGAGTTTTCATTTAATCATCGCTTTCTTTCTTCAAATAAAATTCCGGCGGCTGCTTCGTGTAATTTAACAACGCTTCAAACGGATCCGGCTCTGTCAACAACGACGCAGCGGGCGTTATCGGCGAAAAAATTTTTTCATTTCCGTTTTTTGAATCTTCGTTTCTAGTTCCGTTGTAGGGTCTTGCGTTGCCTTTGACGCTCTGAAGAATTATGTGAGATTTATTGTCGCTCGTCAGCATGGGCACGACTGTTGAAGCGTCAACTTCGCAAGCAAAAATAATATCGCGTCCGTAGCCGATGTGTTTCAAATATTCGGCGTGCTCGGAGTTTTCGACGCTAGTAAGCAAATTTTGTTCCCGCGATTGCCAGACGGTCAAAGCGATTTTTGCGCTGTCCGACATTGTAACTTCGCCGCGAGTTTTCAAATTTTCGAGCAAAGCTCCCGCGCATAAAGTATCTTCCCACGAAGGCCGCCGCTTGCGTCCAGAACATAAAATCCCGATTCGATTCCCGAATGTCAAAGCGTGATCGAGACAGGCTGAAAGATTTCTGAAACTCACTGCTATGACGGGCGCACCGGTGTTGAAGGCTTGAACTAGTGCTACAGTGCCGTTAGTCGTTGACATTACGCCGCAGTAATGTTCTTGAATTAATTCGTAAGTTAATTCCGTCGGCGAATTTCCTAAATCGAATCCTTCGGGCGGAATTGCGTTTACTTCTCCCATTAAGAGAGGCGAAGAGCCACGCTCTTTCAAATCTAAAACAAGCTGCCGCGCTTCGTCAGGAGTTTTCACGGGATAAAGTTCCGTGCCGCCAAGCTCAAACCATCGCGTCATGACGGTAGTAGCCCGCAGCACGTCAATAACTAGCCAAACGTCAGCGACGGGAAGAAAATTTTCCTCGCCGCATGAAAAAATTAAATCTGCTTCAAAATTCGTCGGCATGAATTAATACGCCTTTGCAAAAATCGTAAGTTTTGCGTCGTCTTTGCCCGTCATGAAACACTTTCCTTTGCGGGAGCCCCGCTGGCGATTATCGCCGGGCAAAATGCAGCGCGGAGTCGCTCCAGTTTCTTCACGGATTTTGACTTCATCTTCAGGAGTTCCGCCGAAATATGCCCGAACGAATCCGCCCTCTTTTTCAATGATTTCTTTTAATTCGTCGTAAGTCTTAGCGTCGTGAGTGTGAGCTTCACGAAAATCTTTTGCACGCGTGAACAAATTATTTTGAATTTCATCAAGTACGTTTTTCACGGTTGAGATGACGTTTTCGGACTTGACATCAATTTTTTCGCCTGTGTCGCGTCGAACAAGTCTGACGGTCCCGGCTTTCAAATCTTTTTCGCCGAGTTCTAATCTCAAGGGCACGCCCTTTTGAAGATGTGTGAAAAATCTGTCGGCCGGTCGCATATGAAAATCTGTATCGACTTTCGTAAACATTCCGCCGAGTTCTTCATCAAGTTTTGCGGATAACTCTTTAGCCTTCGGGAAAATTTCATTTGCTGCGACGCTCTCATCTTTCGAGATTGGCAAAATCACAGCTTTCACGGGCGCAATTCGCGGAGGAATTATTAATCCGTCGTTGTCAGAATGAACCATGATAAGCGCGCCTATTGAACGTGTCGAAACTCCCCAGCTTGTTGTCCAACAATATTCAAGCTCGCCTGCTTGATTTTGGAATTGAATTTCAAACGCCTTTGCAAAATTTTGTCCTAAGAA
>CAJORD010000235.1 GCA_905236605.1 uncultured Synergistales bacterium
CACAGCCGCAGGGGGTAAGACTGTCAACAGAGTACGAACTCGCTCGCACGCCTTTTAGCCCGGCTTCTTTGAGAGCGTCGCGAATTTTTTTCCAAGTTTCGCTGTCTTTCTTTTTATAAATCGTAATTTTTTTTGAGAACCACATTTTTATTTTCCTCCTGTTAATTTATTCACGAATGATAACAATCGGCTCGGCTTAAACTCAATCGCTTTCACCGGACACATTTCGTGGCAACAGTAGCAGCGAATGCACTTTGAATAATCGAAATATAATTTTTTGTTCTCATGTTTCAAAGCGCCGGCGGCACATACAGCGGCACACCTTCCGCAGCCTATACAAAGTTTTTGAATATGAACAGGGCGCGAGGTCATTAATCTTTCAACGAACGGCACGTGCGGCAGCAATCTCATCGAACGAGTTTTAGGAAGCTCGACGCCTTCAAAAATTTTTTCGCTTGATATATCGCCTTCAATGTCAGCGTGATTTAATTCGCATTGTGGATAATTTCTTTTTTTTGCCGCGAGGTAGAGCGGATAATCTTCAAATTTTGCACCGAGCATTTTGCAGAGCCAGAAGTCCATCGTGAGAGCGTCAACACAAGCCGCGATTATTCCAAAATTATAAGGAGTCCCTGACGTAGGGCCGTCGCCGTGCATTCCGATAACGCCGTCTAAAATCGTGAACGTAGGTTTGACACCGTTATAAATGTCGAGAAGTAAGCCCGCAAATTTTTCGCGATTTAGTCCGACGTTGTAATGCCAGCCGGCTTTTAATCTTCCCGGGACGCAGCCGAACAAATTTTTTACGCCCATGGTTAAATACATCTGCCCATGAGTTTTTAATTTTGCGAGATTAATAATTTTGTCGGCCTCGAGAACGAATTTACTAACTTGAATTTTTTTGTAGTCCGCGTCATTTGCTACAGGCAAATCCACGGGGTCGGTGAGCTCATGACATTCTATATTTAATTCACGAGCGATTGATAAAAAACCGGCTTTTTCTGCGGCGTTGTTGAAGTTGTCTATGCCGGGACTGTCAGCGATAAGAGGCGTAGCGCCATGGTCTAAAACGAATTTTGCGGCGGCTCGAACGACAGCGGGGTCTGTTGAAACTCTTCGCTCTGGTTCGTGGCCAGCGACGAGATTTACTTTTAATAAAACTTTTTCGCCGTGATTAAATGAAATTCTGAAGTGATTAAAAGCGCGTGATATAGCGTTGTCGATTTCGTTTTGATTATAATTATTTTGAGATATGAAAAGAACTTTCCCCATAAAAAATCAGCTCCGTTTTTCCCGAAATTATATCAGGGCAACGAAACTGAAAATTTTTTATTCGTCCACGTCCATTTCCATAACGGCTACCATTTCGCCGTCATGTTCAACGAGTTCTGCTAATTTCCAACCGTCGTCAGCTAAAGCGTTCAAACTTCGCTGAAGGTCTATCCAATGAGTTTCTACAAAGACGTTATATTTTTTCATGATTATAAAAAACAAAAAACCGCGCTCTGTTGATAAGCGCGGCTGAAAAATTTTTAGAATAACGGAGCGAGTACTAACGCAACGACCGTCATTAATTTAATCAAAATATTAAGTGCAGGACCTGCTGTGTCTTTGAAGGGGTCGCCGACAGTGTCGCCCACGACTGCCGCAGCGTGGTTAGCTGAACCTTTGCCGCCGAAGTGGCCTTCTTCGATGTACTTCTTAGCGTTGTCCCAAGCGCCGCCGGAGTTCGCCATGAACAGAGCCATCATGACGCCCGTTACGATAGCGCCGCCAAGCAGACCGCCGAGAGCCTCTTTGCCAAGCAAAAATCCAACGAGAACAGGAACGACTATAGCCATGACGCCGGGCACGACCATTTGAGTTAATGCCGCGTGAGTCGAAATAGCTACGCACTTTTCATATTCGGGCTTGCCTGTGCCTTCCATGATGCCTGTGATCTCGCGGAACTGTCTGCGGACTTCTTCAATCATTGAGCCGGCCGCCTTGCTGACCGCGTCAATCGAGAGTGAGCAGAAAATAAACGGAAGCATACCGCCGATTAACAAACCGATGATGACATAAGGATTCATGATGTCGATCTTGTCAATCTTCGCTGCCTGTGAGTAAGCAACGAACAAAGCCAACGCCGTAAGAGCCGCTGAACCAATAGCAAGTCCTTTGCCCATGGCCGCAGTGGTGTTTCCGATTGCGTCAAGATGGTCCGTGATTTTGCGAACGCCTTCAGGAAGCTCGCTCATCTCTGCAATGCCGCCCGCGTTGTCTGCGATTGGGCCGTAAGC
>CAJORD010000236.1 GCA_905236605.1 uncultured Synergistales bacterium
CATCGTTTATACTTCGCGCTGATGTCTTCCCAATATGGAATTTCAATTTCCCGGCCGTAATGTTTTCGATAACTCTTCAAAAATTTTTCCCGCCAGCTTCGAGCTTTTGAACGCGTTCCGGGATTTTGATAAATCGTAGCTTCAAAAGCCGCAAGAAAATCTTCGAGCGATTCAAAAACTTTCGTGTGAGTTTTATAAGCGTACCACGTACACGGACGAATTTCTCGCAAAATCCCGTTTTTAATTTTCACCGTGAGAGGCCAATTAGACATAGGCTTTGTGATTTCCCAAATTTTTTTTAGCCACAAGTCTTTGATTATCAAGTCGCCGGTCTCGTCGTCCAGAACATAACCAAAAATTAAATAATCCGCGTCCAAGTGCCACGGTCGGCGAATTAAATCTTCAACAAAAAAATTAAAAGTCGCAATGCTGAAGCGCGGGGTCTCGTCGCGATTGAACGCTTTAATCTCGAGCCAATTACTTCGCAAATTTCTGGGATTAAGATAAATATCGGGCGGCTTCTGCGGAAGAGGATTTTTTATGAAGTCGATCCGGCTTTGCTCAAGCCATTCGCAAACCCAATTTTGAATAACTTCGCCCATAATGTCGCGACGCTTAACGCCTACGCTTATGTTGCCCAACTGAAAATTTATGCTGCCAGTTAAATTTTTTATTCTGTAATTTAGAATTAAAATTTTGTAAAGTTCACGAGCTGTGATTAAGTTTGCCATGTCGATACACTCTGAAAAATTCCGTGTGATATTATCATATTTAAATTTTAATTTTTCAGAAAGAGGGAATTTTTTCAACATGCCCGAGAAAAAAGGAAAGGCAGTACTCGCATATAGCGGAGGACTTGATACTTCCGTAGCTGTCATGTGGCTCACAGAACAGGGCTATGACGTAATCACGATGACTGCCGATGTAGGTCAGAAAGATGTAGATTTGCAGGCGGCGAAATCAAAAGCTCTTCACAGCGGAGCCATTAAAGCCTACATATTCGACTTAAAGAAAACTTTTGTTGAAAATTATGTTTATCCATCACTGCGCGCTAACGCGATGTATCAGGGGACTTATCCTTTAGTGTCGGCGTTATCGCGTCCATTAATCGCAAAAACTCTCGTTGACATTGCCAACAAAGAAGGCGCTGTGGCTGTCGCTCATGGTTGCACCGGCAAAGGACAAGACCAAGTTAGAATCGAAGTATGCGCTACGGCTTTAAATCCTAAAATCAAAGTTCTTGCACCCGTTCGCGATTGGCATTTCACGCGCGAGGCCGAAATCGAATATGCAGCTAAGCACGGAATCCCGGTTAGAGCTACGGCGGCTTCACCATATAGCACCGACGATAATTTATGGGGACGTTCGATTGAGTGCGGCTTGCTCGAAGACCCTTGGAACGAACCGCCCGAAGACGCTTACGAAATGACTTCTAACCCTCTCGAAGGGCCTGACGCTCCAGAATTTATTGAAATTGATTTTGAAGGCGGAATCCCGGTAGCTCTCAACGGTGAGAGAATGCACGGCGTAGAGTTAATTCAAAAATTAAATAAAATTGCGGGCCGTCATGGAATTGGACGAGTAGACATGATTGAAGACAGACTTGTTGGCTTTAAGTCCCGCGAAGTTTATGAGTGCCCCGGCTCGACGACTTTATTAGCAGCTCACCGCGCTATGGAAACTCTGACGCTTGATAAACAAGTCTTGAAGACGAAGCGCGAACTTGAAACGAGATTTGCAGAACTGACTTATGAGGGCTATTGGTTCTCACCACTGCGCGACGCCATTAATGCTTTCATGAACGACACGCAGAAATTTGTAAACGGCACCGTGAAAATGAGATTGTTCAAAGGTCAAGCAGTCGTTCGCGGTTTGAAGACGACTAAGAGCATTTATCGCCATGACCTCGCGACATACTCCGAAGGCGACGCGTTCGACCATTCAGCAGCGGTTGGCTTTATAAATATTTGGGGCTTACCCGTCAGGACATGGACATCAACATGGCCGCGTCAAGACGAAGCAGAGATTCCGATTGAAGCATAAAAAATTTTAATTTGTGATATAATACCCGTGAGGAGTTAGGAGAAATTAAGGAGTTGGGATTTATTCCTGACCCCTTAATTTTTTATAAAGCATGTAACGAAGGGTCAGCAATAATTTCAGATGAAAAATTTTGATTTCGCTTAAAAGAATTTCGCCCGGCCATAGCGACCATAACGGCGTTATCGGTGCAGCGATTTATTTTGGGAAGCCACGCACGAAAATTTTTATTTTTGCTCAAAGCGTCCCGCAGTGCGCTGTTTGCAGACACACCGCCCGAAGCTGAAATTTTTTTAATGCCCGTGATTTTGACAGCAAGATTTAATTTTGCGATTAATGCTTCTGTTACAGCTCTCTGAAACGATGCGCATAAATCTGAAATCGGAAGTTCCGAATTTGAATCTTGAAATTTTTTCACTTGCCATAATAGCGCAGTCTTTAAGCCACTGAAACTAAATTCTATTTTATCCGTGCTCTTCAACGGAATTGGAAAACTAAACGCGTGAGAATTTCCCGATTTTGCGAGCTTGTCAATTTCTGGGCCGCCGGGATATTTCAAGCCTAAAATTCTCGCGGCTTTGTCGTAAGCTTCGCCGGCTGCGTCGTCGCGAGTTTGTCCGAGTAATTCATAATCGCCAAAAGAATTTACTTTTATAATTTCCGTGTGACCGCCTGAAACTATCAAAGACAAAAACGGCGGTTCTAAATCTTCAGCATCAACAAGTGGCGCGAACAAATGGCCTTCGAGATGATTTACGCCGATTAATGGAACGTTCCAGACTTGCGATAATGCCTTCGCCGTTTGAACGCCGACTATTAACGACCCCATGAGGCCCGGCCCACGAGTTACGGAAATCAAATTTAATTCGCGGCCTGTGATTTTGGATTCTTTTAAAGCGGCATCGACGAGCGGTAAAAGATTTTCAAGATGTTTACGCGCGGCAAACTCCGGAATTACTCCACCGAAGCGCGAATGATCTTTAATTTGGCTCGAAAGAAATTCACAAAGAACTTCGCGGTCATTTTTCAAAATTGCTACGCCCGTATCGTCGCAACTTGTTTCTATGCCAAGGGTCAAAAAATTTTTGTTCATGATTTACATAAAAGAATTATCTTCGACGAACTCCGGCCAATCGTGTTTTACGAAATCGTCGTAAGAATCGAATAACGGCGGAATCATTATTTCATCATTAAAAATAAATCTCTCAAAGCCATTCAAAGCAATCTCGCCGAACCATAATTTATTATCGCAGTCTCGATTATGAGAAAACATTAGTTCCGACATCGTAATCAGCTCCTTAAACTCACCGTAGCACAGGCCCAGCACGTCATTGAGAGTCCGCGCCCGGCGTCATTGAGATTTTCAGCAGATTTGAATTTTATGTTGCAAGCAAAAAATTTTTCGAGGGTGCTTTTAATTTCTTCGCGATATTTATTAAGTCGCGGCACTTGAGCTTCTACAACCGCGTCAACGAACTCAACTCGCCAGCCCGCTTCTTCAACAAGACGCAAAACTTTTTTTAATAATTCTATGCTGTCTGCGTTGCGAAATTTTTCATCACTCGCCGGGAAAATATTTCCAATGTCCTCAAGTCCGGCAGCTCCCAAAATCGAATCCATGATAGCGTGTGTCAATAAATCCGCGTCCGAATGACCGAGCAATCCCAAAGGCGAGTTTTGAATTTCGACACCGCCAAGAATTAATTTTCGTTCTGGAACTAGTTGATGAACATCGTAGCCAAGACCCGTGCGAATGATTTTAGGATTTTGATTTTGAAATTCAACCAGTGATTTTGCCATCGTCATATCCTCCTGCCACGTGATTTTGAAATTCAGGCGT
The DNA here is from genome assembly GCA_905236605.1 of uncultured Synergistales bacterium. Classification (GTDB taxonomy): domain Bacteria; phylum Synergistota; class Synergistia; order Synergistales; family Aminobacteriaceae; genus JAFUXM01. The sequence continues at coordinate 3,881 of CAJORD010000236.1, forward strand.
TGACCTTCGACGGCCGCTAATTCGTAACCGGCATTATGCCACGATTCGGCTTCGTCTTTAGCGTTGAGATTTTGTTTTACGGCTTCGATTAATTTTCTTCTGTGAAACGATTGCGGAGTTTGAGTTATGAAAAGTCCTTCGCGATTTACGATTGAAATTTTTTCGCCTTCTTCATCAATTTTTTTTAACGAGTCTGCGACTGGCAAGACTGGAATCGCGCCTGTAAATTCGTCGGTGGCGTTCATAAGTGCGAGGAACAAATTTTTTTTTGCAAAAGGCCGGGCTGCGTCGTGAATAAGGACATAGTCGCAAGCAGCAGCGTTTAAGCCATTGAGGACGGATTCAGAACGCGTTGCGCCGCCGTGAACAACTTTGAAAATTAAATCGCCGCTCCAAGAAAAATTTTCTAAATCCGAATCGCTAGGCACGACTAAAATTATTTCTTCGACGCCAGAATCTTTTAATTTGCCGGCTTCGTCCGCGCTCCATTGCCACAAAAATTTTTCGCCGAGTTTCATAAACTGTTTACGAGCGCCGAGCCTGCTTCCTCGACCGCCCGCAACGATTATAAAAGAAAAATTTTTCATGACTCTACCGGCCTCCTTGCTTCAAGTGAAGTATGAAGAGTCAGTTTGTCAGCAAACTCGATACTGCCGCCCAATGGCAAACCGAACGCAAGCCGCGTGATTTTTGTGTGCTTAATGCTCTTAAGAATATCCATGATAGAAAATTGCGTCATGTCGCCTTCGATACTCGGACTTGTCGCAAGGATTATTTCGGAAGGTTTTACCTTTTTAATATGTTGCAAAAGAAATTTTGCGGCGTCGTTTGAAATCTCGCGACCTTCGAGCGGGGACATCTGCGCGCCTAAGACATGATAAAGACCGTTATAAATCCCTGCGTTCTCGAACGCGGTTAAAGATTCGAGGTCCTCGACTATGCAAAGAGTTTTTCTATCTCTCAACGGGTCTGAACAAATCGGACAAGGACTTTGCGCGGACATGTTGCCACACTCTGAACAAGTTTTAAGATTTTCTTTCAAAGTTGCGATAAGCGAACCGAGTCTTTTTAATTCGTTATCGTCCTGTCTTAAAAGATGAAAGACAATTCGCTGCGCACTTTTTTTGCCGAGGCCTGGGAATTTTTTTAGAGCTGTCGCGAGTTCGTTAATGGAATCCATGGAACAAAATTAAAAATTAAAATCCCATTCCCATTGAGCCAAGCGCGCCGCCTAAAGCACCGGTTATTCCGCCCATTCGTTCGGTCATTAAGTCGCGGCTCTTCTTCAAGCCTTCGTTTACGGCCGATACGATTAAATCTTCGAGCATCTCTTTATCGTCAGGATTTATAACTTCTGGATCAATTTTTATAGACACGATGTCGCCCTGTCCTGTGAAAGTCGCGCTGACCATGCCGCCACCAACTTGAGCTTCAACGGTTTCGCTTGCGAGTTTCTCTTGGACCTGCATCATTTTTGATTGCATTTGACGAACTTGTTTCATAATGTTGTTGGGATTCATATTCATGATTACAAAACGCTCCTTAAAATTAAATTTTTGAACGCGTCAATTCTATCACTTATAATTCAGCGAAAAAATTGCAAGGAGATTTTTTGAATCATGAATGAAATTTTTAAGTCGATCCCTGCGGGCGGCACTATCTTTAATTGCATAACAGTTTTCTTCGGGAGTGCGCTTGGCCTAGCCGTGGGAAAATTTATTCCGGAGAAAATGCAGGGAACGATTTTTAATTGCATGGGACTGTTCACGCTCTACGTTGGAATAAACATGACGCTAAGCACGAAGCATTCAATCGCGGTTTTGTTAAGCCTTGTGCTTGGGACGATAACGGGCGAGCTTCTAGGCATTGAAAAAAAATTGAACGGTCTTGGAGACAAATTAAAATCTAAAATTCACGCTAAGAATGAAAAATTTACTCAAGGCTTTGTGAATGCGTCATTATTATTTTGCGTCGGTTCGATGGCGGTTATAGGAGCGTTTGAGGACGGTCTGCGCCATAATCCTGAAATCTTAATGACAAAAGGCATAATGGACGGAATAGTTTCGATTTTGTTCGCGGGGACTTTTGGAATCGGAGCTTTGTTTTCAATCGTGCCGATGTTTATATATCAAGGCGCGCTGACATTTATAGCCGTGTGGGCGGAGCCGTTTATAACTCAAGACATGTACGCGAATATTTCCGGGCTTGGCGGCTTAATGATACTTGGAATCGGTTTGAACATGTTGAAAATCACAAAATTAAATCTTGGAGACATGTTGCCGGGCTTGATTTATGTTATATTTTTCACGATGTTGTTTTAAGAAAAAATCATTAAAAAGGAGCTTGACAAAATGGGATTGTGCCAAACAATAATGGAGTCAGGAGTCAGGAGTCAGGAGTCAGGAGTCAGGAGTCAGGA
>CAJORD010000237.1 GCA_905236605.1 uncultured Synergistales bacterium
AAACGCCGTTCATCTTGCTTTTAATGATCCTCTTGAAACTTTGCCCGGAGCATTGGCTGGCTGGGGAGTTAAAGAGGCTGTTCAGCGTGGTATCGCGCGCGGCGTCTTCTCTAACGAAGCCGGTATGGGTTCCGCGCCCATGGTTCACGCTACAGCGAGCGTAGAGCACCCAGTGCAGCAGGGCTTCTATGGAATTTTTGAAGTTTTCATGGACACAATCGTTATTTGTACGATGACGGCCCTCGTAGTCATGGTAACAGGAACATTAACGAGCGCACCGGAATTAACAGGTGCACAGCTTACGCTCAAGGCATTTGAAAACGCGCTTGGCCTTCCCGGAAAATATATTCTTTCAATCGGGCTATTGTTGTTCGCGTTCACGACGATTTTAGGCTGGTACTGGTACGCTGAAACGGCAATCACTTATTTATTCGGCGTATGGACGAAGCCTATAATGAAAATTCTTTGGATCGTCATGATTTTAATCGGCGCGGCCGGCGCGCAGTTCCTTGGCACCGAAGGCAACCAGTTCCTTAATAACATTTGGGACATCTCCGACACGCTTAACGGATTAATGGCTTTGCCGAACTTAATCGGATTATTAATTCTTTCAGCGACTTTGAAACGAATTGTTGACGATTACGAAGAAAAATATGGAACACCTGATGACCGTGCATTGACGCCGGGCCAGAAAGTTTTAGTTTCAAAGGCACAGTTTATTACGTTGGGAGTTATCGGCGTGGCGTTCGGAACGTTGGCATTCTTTGCACACACGACAATTTTCGCGACATTGGCGGCTGTTCTTGGACTTATCTCCGCTTACAAGAGACAGACTCTTCTCGGCTTCTTGTCAATCATTCTTGCGTTTGCGGCGTTGTCAATTCTTTAATTTAATTTTAGAAAGGAACTTTTTAATCATGAAAAAAATTTTTGCGTTAGCTCTTGTGCTTGCGGTTGCGTTTTGTTCGTTCGCGTATGCTGAAAGCGACCTTGAATACGTCAAAGCTAAAGGCGTTCTCGTTGTCGGCATAACAGACTTTCAGCCGATGGATTACAAAAATGAAAAGGGCGAATGGATCGGATTTGATGCAGACCTTGCGAACGCTTTTGCTGCGTCCTTAGGAGTTAAAGCCGAGTTTCAAGAGATCGAATGGAATAACAAAATTTTAGAACTCAACGGCAAAAATATTGACTGCGTATGGAACGGAATGACCCTCACGGCCGAAGTGCTTTCTTCAATGGAATGCTCAAAGCCGTATTGCAACAACGCTCAAATAGTCGTCGTGCCGGCTGACAAAGCAGAGAATTATAAAACCGTCGAGAGCCTCAAAGATTTATCTTTCGCGGTCGAACACGGAAGCGCGGGCGATGAAGTTGCGAAGGCGCAGGGCTTGAAAGTTGTTGAAGTTCAGGATCAGGCTTCGGCATTAATGGAAGTCGCGTCAGGAAGTTCAGGCGGCGCGATTATAGATTCGTTAATGGCTGCGGCAATGGTCGGACCTGGAACGGGCTATGAAAATTTGACATACACAATCGGACTTAACAGCGAAGAATATGGCGTCGGTTTCAGAAAAGGCTCCGACTTAGCGGCGGCTCTCAATGAGTTTTTCGCGAAGGGCTATGCGGACGGAAGTATTCAGAAAGTCGCAGAAACTTATAAAATTCAAGCGGCTTTAATAAAATAAAATAGAAATTATGAAATAGGAAGTGGGAATAAAAAATCCTGCTTCCTAATTTTTAATTGCTTTTCAAAAATGGAATTAATTTTTCAACAGATGCCGATCGTAATCGGCGCGCTTAATCAAGGTTTCCTTCAAACTCTCAAATTATTTTCGATAACGTTGCTTGGAGCTTTCCCGCTTGGTCTTATAATCGCGTTCGGCTCGCTCTCTAAAATCAAGGCCATCAGTTTGACGACACAATTTATAATTTGGATCATTCGTGGCACGCCTTTAATGATTCAGTTGCTGATTGTCTATTATTTTCCCGGGCTTGTGCTTCATACTCCGATATGGGGCGGCGGCGAGTCAGGAAGATTTTTAGCGGCGGCGATAGCTTTCATTATTAATTACTCGTGCTACTTCTCTGAAATTTATCGCGGCGGTATTCAAAGCGTCCCTGTAGGACAGCAAGAGGCCGGCCTCGTTCTCGGAATGACGAAACGACAAATATTTTTTCATGTTACGTTGCTGCAAATGATAAAGAGAATCGTTCCGCCGATTTCAAATGAAATAATCACGCTTGTTAAAGACACGGCGTTAGCTCGAATTATTGCGCTTCAAGAAATTATTTGGGCGGGTCAAGCGTTCATGAAAGGTTCGCACGGAATTTCGGGAGCTATATGGCCGCTGTTCTTTACGGCGTTTTATTATTTGATTTTCAATGGCATCGTTACAGTAGCGCTCTCGTGGTTCGAGAAGAAATTGGAGTATTTCAGATGAGTATCTTAGAAGTAAAAAACATTCGCAAAACTTTTGGAAATATCGAAGTGCTTAAAGGCATAAATTTTTCTCTTGAGAAAGGCCAAGTGCTTTCGATTATCGGCTCATCAGGGAGCGGCAAGACGACGTTATTACGCTGTCTAAATTTTTTAGAGACTCCCGACGCAGGCGTTATAAAAGTCAACGACGAAATTTTATTTGACAGCGCAGACCCTGCGACGCGTTCAGAAAATCAAATTAGAAAAAAGCGTTTGCATTTCGGGCTTGTGTTTCAGTCATTCAATCTCTTTCCGCAATACACCGCGCTTGAAAATGTAATGTTGGCTCCCAAGCTAGCCGCTAAAGAGAAAAAAATTTATGACACCGAACGCGAAATTATAAAATCGCAGGCAATAGAGATTATTGAGAAAGTCGGACTTGCTGAACGAATGAATAATTATCCGCACCAACTTTCAGGCGGTCAGCAGCAGCGAGTAGCAATAGCGCGCGCTTTAATTTTGAACCCGGATATTTTGTGTTTCGATGAGCCGACGAGCGCTCTTGACCCTGAACTCACCGGGGAAGTTTTGAAAGTCATTCGCGGACTTTCTGACAGCAATAACACTATGATAATCGTAACTCACGAAATGGAATTTGCCCGCGACGTTGCCAGCCATGTAATTTTTATGGACGGCGGGGGAATTTGTGAGCAGGGAGAGCCGCGAGAACTTTTTGAAAATCCCAAAGAAGAACGAACAAAACAATTCTTGACGCGATATAAGACTTCTTCACAAACGTTTCCCGATTTTCTCGATAAAAATTAGCTTATGCTATCATTTCTCCATAAAAATTTTAATTTCAAAAGGAACTTTTATTTTTATGGAGATAAATCTTAAAACAGAATTGGAAGAACTGCGCGGACTTGTTCAAACCGTGCAGGACAGCCTTTGACCTTGAAAGCCTCAAAGCTCGTTCAGGGATTTTAACACAAGAAACCTCAAAGCCCGACTTCTGGACTTCGCCGGGGCATGAAGACATTTTAAAAGAACTCTCGCAAATTAATTCACGTCTCGACAGTTGGAAAAAAATAAAAAATTCTTTTGATGACCTCGCGACGCTTGAGGAATTATTAAGCGACACCTCCGACCCCGAATTAGAATCTGAATTTCAAGTCGGGGCGGCGGCGCTTCGTGAGGAGCTTGAAAGGGCGAGCTTGTTCTTGTTGCTCAATGATGAACACGATAACGCCAACGCGATTTTAATGGTTCACGCGGGAAGCGGCGGCCTTGACTCTCAAGACTGGGCCGGAATGTTGCTGCGAATGTATTTGAGATATTGCGAGCGCGTTGGATTCAAAGCCAACGTAATTGAAGCTACGGCTGACGAGGGCGACGGCATCAAAAACGCTACCGTCATGATAACCGGCGATTACGCTTACGGATTTTTGAAGGCCGAACGC
>CAJORD010000238.1 GCA_905236605.1 uncultured Synergistales bacterium
AAAAATCAAGGGCCTTCCGAAGAAAGCCCCTAATTTGCCGGTAACTTGTTACTCGCCTATGATGCCTTTACCCGTGATTGCCTGAAACTCCGCTGCTGTGATCCAGTTTTTCGCTACAGCTTCACGTACCTTGTCTTCATTCCAAACGCCCGCATCAAAAAATTTCTTGACTTCTACAAAATGTTTGCTGTACATACTTTCTTCCTCCTTAGTCCAATTCAATTCCGCTCATCATCGAGAGATAAGCGATGTTGCCCTGTATCTGGATTTTCTCCAGTTCTGCCGCCGGAATTTCGCGCAATACGAAATACCAGCCGTCTTCCATACCGTGCTCAGCCTTTGTGTAATGAGCGACCTGCACGAGCTCCATATTATGATGAGTGCCGATTAATCCGGCTTCATCTGCTTCTTTGTCGCCGTCGATGATAACTTTTGCAAGTTTGCCGCGGAATGTGTCAGCGTTGACTTCGTTTTTGCTCACAAAGTTGTTGCCGTTTAATTCCAATCCGTTGAGCTGTGTTCCATCAGCCAGCGTAATCGAGAATGCGTTTTTCTCTGCTTCTCTTGCCATTTTGGTTTCCTCCCAAATAATGAAATATAAAGTTGTGAAATGTTGTAAATTTGCCGGTGCGACATTCTTTTATAATTGCCGCATATCCAGCTCTTGAATATGTTTTCTACTTCAGCATATGTAATACGTTTAGCGTCTAAAAGTCTTTTGTATGCTTTGAGCTTGCGGCGTTCACGAGTGATTGATTTTTGATTAATTTTACGAATTACTCTGCCCGTGTTTGTCAGGCTGTAGCCGTTCTGTAAGTGCCGATAAAAGCTCGATAGTTTTACAATTCTAGTCTTGCGTTCATTGATGATAATTCCAAAATTTTCAGCAATGACCTTGAAATTTTCAAGCAAATTCTTCAAGCGTTCTCTATTGTCAGCTATCGCGTAAAAATCATCTGTGTATCGTCCGTAGCCGTGAATACCCGCGACAATTTTCGCGTAATTATCCAATCTATACGGAAATACAATTCCGATATTTTGTGAAGCCTGATTGCCGATGTCAACGCCTTTGTTTAAGAATTTTCGACCTGTTAAAAGTTTGTCGTCAACGCCAAAATTTAGCATGGCCTCGACTTTGCTTATGTACATGGCTCGAATTTCACTGTCTGAAAAGCGGCTGACATCAACGCGAAATGTTTCAAAAATTCCGATTAAAATCTTCCATGCCATTCTTAAATCTTCAACAGGAATATCTGAACGTTTCAAGAAATGCGCCAAAACTTTCGAGCAAACATCGTGTCGAATATTCGCATAATAGCCTGAAAAATCTCCAAGCAGGATAAAACCCTCGTTTGTGCCGTGCGTCTTAAAGTAATCTCGAAGGTGCTTCTCAAAGCGTTCGCGGTGGAAACTTACACCCTTCCCCTTTTGACTTGCCCCGTTATCGTGGATTAAGAATTTTTCCAGAGCAGGCGTTAAAATTTTGTCGCAAACGATATGATTAACAACTTTGTCGGTCATCGTGTTGTTGGTAACAAAACGTATTTTACCGCGTTCGGACAAAATAAATTTATTCCCAAGTTCGGGTTTGTAAGTTCCATCAGTTAAAGACTTCTGCAACATTGCCGTATAAAGCAGATGATTGACCTGATATAACTGCGTTACGTATCTGTCTCTATCACCGCTCTTTATCGCAAGCCGCATAGCCTCATAAATCACATTAGCGTCTGTAAAAATCATATAGAAAGACCTCCTTCACCTCTGAAAGGAAGTCTAAACCACCTGCGCCCGTTTTTGAAAAAGGTGAGCGCGAAAGTCCCAGTCGTAACTGTACTCAGATGATTGGCATTTATCAGGTATTTAACCTGAAAGGATGCCCCTTCCTTCCCTTTACCTGCACGCGGAAACTTAGTCCAAAATGTACAGGAAGTGAATCCGGGCGAACGCCATTAGCATTTGACGCGTTGTTGTAGTTGCAGTTGCCATTGTTGTTGACATTGGCGAAATACGCCGCCGAAACGACTGCAAGGGACACCCTAATCTTTAGATACAACGTCCTTGATTGTTTTCAAGAAACGATTATCTGCTTGCCTTACGCTTTTAATTTTCTTGAACAACGTTTCAATTTCCAGCACAAGAGCTGTGAACTTGTTCTTATCAGCATATACGGATTCAGCGATATATTGAAGTTCGTCCTGCAAAACGTTACAAGCTCCTAACGCCCTATCCATATAAATGCGTCGTTCTGTCAACTCGTCCATGTAGGTTGGCCAAATCGTATTCGCAGTTCTCAAACTTCCTGTTAAATTCAAACACGCCTGAGCGACAGCTTTGCATTCCTCTTTAATGAGCCAAGAATTGAAGCGTTCTTCCATGATAATTTCTTTTGCTCTCGTAATTTCTTCATCAGTTTTCGCAGTTGCCAGAAGTCCGTCAAAAGTCTCGAAGCGTTTCTTTTGAGATCGCAAAGCAAGAACACGCAAAACGTTCGTAACTTTTTTACGTATCAGTATAGCGTCTCTAAGTGCTTCAAAACCTTCGTTTTTGCTTGCCTTCGACAATCTTTAGCCTCCGATGGAAATAAGATAAAAAGAAAACTATCACACTAACCTTATTTTGTAATCGGTAAAAGTGGCGGACATAAAGTCCGCCAGATTACGGATTAATAGATAAGGGCAGCCGGGCGAACGCCAGTAGCATTTGACGCGTAGTAGTAGTAGCAGTAGCCATAGTTGTTGACATATGCGAAATTCGCCGCCGAAACGACATTTCTAAGCCAGTAATATTGCCTATTACTAATTAAGTATTTAGCGTGGCGGAATGCATTCAACTGCGCGTTAGCGACGCTGTATCTGTTTGGCACATTTGCGCCATCAGGATTGCCACTATCGAAAATCAACGAGCCGTAAACCATTCTCTCGTCCATGAGTTCGACAAGGCTGTCGCACCATGCCCCTGCGCTAGGCTTGCCGTCTGCTACGGCGTTCACAAGATATTCGCGGTG
>CAJORD010000239.1 GCA_905236605.1 uncultured Synergistales bacterium
TTTGCCCTTGCCGTCCCTGAAATCATGCGACCATGACGAAGCGTTCTCGATTGATACGATTTTGAATTTTCCTACCGGCGTTCTGTGGTCGCCTACGCGCTCTTTGTCGCCCGGGTTCTTGCCCACCGCGATTGGATAATTTTTCACAAGCTCATTGCCTTTCAATAATGACAGCGTGAATTTCGATTTGCTCACGACTATTCTATATTTGTCATTGTTATTAATTTTTGGCAACGGAGCAGGGGCGATTATTCTGTCCGTGTTCGGATCGGATTCCGAAGGCAAAATTATTTCGCGTTTGCTGTTCACAGGTATTATAACCGGCGCTTGTGGCTCTGCAATTTTCGCGACTGTTTCAAAAATTTCAGGCTCTGAACGTGTGATCGCCTCCGCAGCATGATTAACAGCCGGCAACGGGCCCCGCACTCCAGACTTCATATAAATCACGCCGCCAATCGACAATAATATAATCGAAAGCACAAAACGCATAAACGGGTGAAGACGCTTACGCACAGCCCAACGCCCCGCGCCACGGTCTATATACACAGTACGTAGCTTGAAAATATCTTGAAAAAATTTGATTAGAAATTCGCGCATTTTTTTCTCCTACAATGATTTTTTATTAATTATAATGCAAAAAACGGGGCTAGGAGTTTCATTGTCGATTTTTTACTTTTATATCTCCGAGGCTATATTGATTTTTTTGGCCGTTGCGAATATTTAGATTTATTTGTGAAGAACTGTTGAAAATTTGCTTGACGACGTTCCAAAACTGAAGACGATTTTCTTCTGTGTCTGGCACGCTTATTTCGTGTTCGCCGTCTTTTAAGAATAAGACATCAGCATTTTGTTTAGTCGAAATTTGAGTTTGAATTTCATTTGCGCTATCTTGCGAAAGTGCAGTGTCGTCTGAAAGTAAAACAACCGTCGAAGTATTCAATGCGTCCGCTATTTTTTTCAACATGCTAGAGATAGGCACGTTTTTATCATTTTCCCAGCGCGAGACGGTAGACACATCGACTCCGAGAATGTCAGCAAGATCTGCCTGTTTCATATTCCCTCTCGCTTTTTTGATATTGCTTCCCACAGTCATTTAATTTAATGATTCTCCTTTTAAAAAATATTACAAAATCGCAGACTCAATCACAATGAGATTTATGCCTTATTGAATTAACGCTTTTGCAAATTAAATTTTCTTGACTTTGCGCAAATGCAATTTATAATTTTTAATGTCCTGAAGAATTTACGTAGTAAAAAATTTCAAACATCTGAAAAAAGGAGTTGAAAGCCAGAAGAATATAATTCGGTCTTAATATGGCAATTTTGCTAAGCGTAAAAAATTTTTAAGGAGGAAAATATTTTGAGTAAAAAATTATTTTTAATGATTTTCGTGTGCGTGTTCACTTTTGTTGCTTCGTCAGCGATGGCCGCGACGGCCTACAAGCTTGATGCCGACGGTCAAACGCCAGATCATCGTTACGACGACGACAGAACTTTTTTCATGGGCGGTAATTTCTATAAGGAATATTCATTGCCGACATTGCAGTTAGTTTCATACGACCAAGATTTGGGCGATGAGGCAGAAAATTATCCTATTGAGACCGATTTCAAAGTTTCATGGAAAGTTTCGCCTGACAACGACGGACTTGTAATACAATTTGTTAGCAGCGACGCTTCCGGAGATTTTTTAATTTTAAGCGGCCTACTTCCAAGCTCGACTGACCAAACTGACGCCTACGAAGAAACTGACGAAGAGACTAAATACACATACAATTTTTCGTTTGTTGCATCTATAACCGAAATCGAAGGCACTGAATATCAATCTCTTGTCGGAAGTGAGATTAGCTTTGATTTATATGAAGATGTTGAGATTTATGGATACAACAATGCAGATGAAGAATTTGTACAATATGAAGTTGCTTCAGAAACGAGAGCAAAGAATGTAATCTCTGGCGATTTTACCTCACTTGCCGATTTCAAAATCGTAAAATCGGATTATTCGGTAAATGTCAAAGGTTATGTCGATACTGCAACATTTTCACAGTATTATATTGATTATATTGATACCGAAGACGCAGCAGAACCAATTGATATTCCTGAATGGCTCAGCTACGACGTAAAGACACGAAATGAAAATTTTGGTGAGGAAGACGACGCAAAGCCGATCACATTAATTACACTAAAATACAATGATGACTACGCTGGAATTTTCCAAGATGGTTCAAAAGGTGTTGTGCGTGTTCCCTTTATTGATGGCGAAGACCCAGCTTTCCTTTTAGAATGGCCTGTTGAGCTTGCTGTACCGTTTGCAATTACAGGAACAAAAACGATGGAATTTGACCTTACAGCAGAAGGCGATCCCGTCGTAAAAACTGCTAATTTCACCGGCGCAACTCCTACTAGTCATAAATTTTCAACAACGATTAGCGGAGTTACTTTCACAGTTAATTACGCAGACGGAGAAATAACTGTAACGGCTCAAGCGGGTAGCAGTGCGGTCTCTGGGACAAAAAATTTGAATTTAACTTTTACGGACGCGAGGGGTAACACGGACGCATTGGCGATGACGGTCAAAGTAACTGTTCCGGTGAGGCCTGCGATTGCGACTTCTGGCACTAAGACGATGGCGTTGACGGCGGGTGGTGAGAGTGCAAAGACTAAGCTCACAACAATCGGTGTAGGCGGTGTAACGGTCGGCGTTGTTTCGTGGGATATTGTGAGTGTACCGGCGGGGCTTTATGTTGTAATTACGGATTCAGATGATAAATCAGCTGAGTTCACTGTAAGTGCAGACAGCACGGCCACTGCAGGCGCTAAGACAATCACAATCAAAACGACAGATACAACGAATAATCTTTCAGTTGATTCAAATATCGCTGTAACTGTACAAGCGCAGCAATCGCAAAATAATCAGAATCAGAGCCAGCAAAATCAACAGAATCAACAACAGAATCAGGAAAATAATCAAACGACGCAACAACCTGAAAATATTACAAATAGTATAAAAATCACAAATGGTTCTGGTGGTTCAAGCTCAAGCGCGCCCTTTTCATCAGTGAAGCCGGGACAAACAGCGAAATTTACAATTTCACTTGTGGACGCAAATATAACTGCAAAAATCTGGCGCCTCTTAATTGGAAATGTCGAAGCTCATCGCGTTGAAGTCAGCGGAGTCAGGACAACGGCTGATGATTGGGCAAAGATAACAAATTACAGCGGCACCGAAGCAACAATCGAAGCTAATGTACCGTCAAGCCTTGAAACAGCTACAAAAATTTCAATGTCAGTGACGGACACAACAGGAAAATTGTATGAAGCTGATTTAGGAACGGTGCAACCTGCTACAAATAACGACACTACAAGCAATATCGGCCCTTCTGGCAGTGGTTGTAATGCAGGAATTGGCGCATTTTCACTTTTAATTGCGTTAGCTGGATTATTAATTCGCAAAATATAAAAAACTGAAGTAAAAAAGAATGTTTCCCGCAGAAAAGCAGTGATAATCTACGGGGAACATTTTTATTAAAGGGGTGAAAATTTATCCAAAATGAAAAAATATTTTGCAATTTTAATAAGTTTATTTATATTCTTTAATGTAAATTGCGTATTTGCAGCATATTACGAAAATAGCGACGGAAAAACTGCAGAAACTGCATTTGTAATAAATAATGCTGAAGATTTCAAGCTAATGCGCGACAGAATCAACGCTAGCGACGACGAGAAAGGCTCATATTACAAATTAAATGCTGACATTGATATAAGTTCCGAAACAAATTGGATTGGAATTTTAGATTTTCAGGGCGTATTTGACGGTCAAAACCATGTTATAACTGTGAATATCAGCCGCGATTACTTGTATACAGGACTTTTTGAAAATATAAGTAATTCTTCAACTGCTGTAAAAAATTTGAAAGTTACAGGCAGCGTAACAGGAGGCTGGGCCGGCGGTTTCGTATGGGGACTAGAATCCGGCACTATAGAAAATTGTAGTTTCAGCGGAACTGTACAATCTACCGAAGAATGGGCAGGCGGCTTTGTTGACCTCATGTTGGGTGGCACGATTAGAAATTGTAATTTCAACGGGAAAGTTGTATCATCGACACATTCAGCCGCAGGCTTTGTATCTGAATTACATGCAGGCAACATCGAAAATTGCACCGTTACAACAGACAGCGAAATCACAGGCCCTTCATACGCAGGCGGAATTATTGGACTTATGCACGGCGGTTATGTGAAAAATTGTACAACGGAAGTTAATTTATCTGCCGAGAGCAAAGGCGGAATCGTAGGCGGTGCAACAGCTGAAGTTACCTCTAATCTCTCCGGAAATAAATGGCCAAATATTTACACTCAAGTTGGCGGCATATTGCAAAATAATTCCACTGAAGGAATAATAATAAGATGGAATGGCCATAGATACCAAATTTACAACGAAAATCTAACGTGGGAACAAGCTAAAGCACGCTGTGAACAACTTGGCGGACATTTAATAACGATCACAAGCGAGGCTGAACAAAATTTTATTAATACAGTTCTTCAAAATGCTAATACAAGTTTCAACGCATATTGGATCGGAGCAAAAGCTGATGAATTAGGCTGGTGGAAATGGCTTACAGACGAAGTTTTTGAGAAACAGTACGAAAATTTTACCAGTGGTCAGCCTGATGGCTCTGGAATTTATTTGCAAATATTAATTTCACAAGAAAACGGAAGCGCAATTCAGTCCAGCAGCGTTTTGGGCGAGTGGGACGACACAACGACAGATACAACTATACAACGCGGTTATATTTGCGAATGGGACGATGAACAGGAAGTTGCAACTGCGCCACTTTCGTCAGAATTTCAGCAATGGCAAGAAAATCCCGATGCATGGCAAGATACAACTGATGATTTACCCACTGGATCCTTACCAAATCCTGTAGATAATTCACATCTTGAAAATAACCCTGCAAATGTAGAAATCGCAACGCTTCCTACATCATATGATTCAAGAATTACTCATGGTCTTCCTCCAATTAGAAATCAAGGTGGTTATCGCACTTGTTGGGCATTTGCAGCACTTGGCGCAATGGAGGCCGATTATATTGCTCAAAAAATGAGTTCTCTAGGCACTTCACCCGACATTTCTGAATTACATTTAGCGTGGTTTTTATACAAAGATCCAAGTTCAGATTTTTACAGCAGCAAAAATGGAAATGGAGTTTTAATGGCGGGCGGGAACAGTGATAAAGCGGTTTCGCAGCTTAATAAAATTACATTATATCCCGTCAATGAATCCGAAATGCCTTATACAATCGCCGGAGATGACCAAGCAAACGCAGACAGCAAGGTAGAAGAGTTCGTGAAGAACAAGACTTTTGATACTTTACCAATTAGCTTGAAAGAGACAAATCATTTTGGGTATGTAAAAA
>CAJORD010000240.1 GCA_905236605.1 uncultured Synergistales bacterium
AGGCGAGAAGCGCGGAATTTTTGCTTGCGGACGGCTCGACTTACCGCTACGACCACGACAACAAATCCTGGCAGACGAAATAAAATACCGGCGCAAAAAATTTTCCCCGTTCACTTGAGCGGGGATTTTTTTGCAAAAATTTATTTTTCGGGTACAGTTCGCCGCGACGATGGTAAAGCCAACCTTCAGGCGAAAGCTTAATTGCGGTGTTCAAATCGGCAAGTGCCACTTCGTAATTTCTCAGATAATCGTTGTAAATGTTGCCGCGATTTTCGTAGGCCTTTACGTAATTCGGTTTCAGTTCGATGACTTTACTGCTGTCGATATCCGCCCTTCACGCGAATTAAAATTTCTCAGGACGGCATTCATCATCAAAGAACTCGCGCGAAGCGATTATTTCCGGCATAATGTTTCGCTGACCAAATAATGGCGTGATTTTGGGCGCGGGCGTCAAAGCGATGGGCTTTAACACGACAAAACCGCTGACCGCAAAGCTGGCGAGGAATAGTCTTAGCGGTATTGCAAACTAACTTCGCTCATGGTTTCAATAATGCCGGCAAGGAGAAATGTTATGGTTGGATTCAGAGAAGCATGGTTCATTGTCTTAATTTTATTCACTTTGCTTTGTTCATTGTCGACAGCAACCGGGGAGGATCTTCAACAGGAGGGAATTTTTATTGAGGCAGTCTCCGAGCTCAGTTGTGGACGGCTTACATTGGATGAAGTTCGCACGCGCCCGATAACTCTTTCAACTTCGGGGAAAAAATTTTTCATTGAAGCGGACGGCTATTACATTGCCGGAAATGATCCTGAAGAAAGTCGCCTTGTTTGCGAAGAACGTGCTTACGCCGACGCAAAACGCGTTGCCGGAGAACAGATAAATGTTTATATCAAATCCATATCCGAAACGAAACGCGGCAAGTTAAGCCGCGATGAAGTGCATACAATTTCCGTGACCGTCTTGCAAATACAAAGTAAAGATGTCAAAGTTGAGGTTTTTAACGACGGTAAAATATGTTACCACTGTCATATTCAAGCTTTGCTGGATGAAGGAAATGTTTTTGAGCAACTCAACTCAGACGATAAAGATAAGTTCAATGAGAATGTTCGTCACGCTATTGAAATTGAACGCGAAAGTGCTCGCCTTAATTCTGAACTCGCCGCATTGAAAGAAAAATATAAAAGTGCCTCCGCCACAGAACGTGAAGGAATAAATGCAGCAATCAAGCAAAATGAAGAACAATTCGAGGTCGTACAATGGAACAGTCCGGGATACATCGCCAACTACCAAAGAGATTTTGACAAAGCAATCGAGTATTGCTACAAAGCCGTAGAGGTAAATTCGAAATATGCGGCAGCGTGGAATAATCTCGGCTATGCCTACACTTACAAAGGCAACTTCGATCGGGCAATCGAATGTTATAAACGTGCGATTGAACTTGAACCGCAGGATGCCGTATCGCAAATTAATCTCGGTAACGTCTATTATGAGCTGAAAAATTTTGAAGCCACAATCAACGCTTATAAACAGGCTTTGAACATTGCGCCCGATTACGTTAACGCTTGGAATAGTCTTGGCTATGTTTATATTCAATTAGGTGACTTCGACAAGGGAATCGAATACTGCAATAAAGCTCTCGCGCTTGACAAACACTACGCCGCTGCCTGGAATGGTCTCGGTTACGCCTATAATCAGAAAGGCAAATTTTACAAAGCGATAATCTCGGTTACGCCTGCTCAAAGGTCAATCGCTATGAAGATTCTTTTGTCGCTTACAAAGCCGTCGTTAATATTGCACCGAATGTCCGACTTTACCGAAATAATTTTGCCATCGCTCAGAAAAGAATAAATTCGTTCAAAAGTTTATGATAGGAGACTCACCACAAAAAAACAGTTGTTCAAATCTGAACGGTTGTTTTCCGGGAGGATATCAGACTGTCTGCCACTCTGAAGTTTCGCGATTGTATAGGTAACTTTCGCCACTTGCAAACTTAAACGTCGGA
>CAJORD010000241.1 GCA_905236605.1 uncultured Synergistales bacterium
AAAATTTTTGAAGCCGTCGAATCATAAAATTCTCGCGTCGTTTCGATTTTCAAGACGCCTGATAAGTTCACGCAGCCGCTAATAACTTCATCGCCGACTTTCACATCTCGCGGAAGACTCTCGCCTGTCAACGCGCCTGTGTCTAAACTCGAATGACCTTCAACAATTACGCCGTCAATCGGAATTTTTTCGCCGGACGTTATTGTTATCACTGTTCCAATTTCGACTTCTTCGGGGTCAACGTATTCTAATTTTCCTTCGCGCTCAATCATCGCATAATCTGGGCGAATGTCCATTAAAGCAGAAATATTTTTTCGGCTCTTGCCAATCGCGACACTTTGAAACAATTCGCCAATCTGATAAAACAACATTACCGCGATCGCTTCGACATAATCGCCGCTTCGCCACACAGCTAGACCAAACGCACCGAGCGTCGCTACAGCCATCAAAAAATTTTCGTCAAAGGCCTGACGATTTTTAATTCCCTTGAGAGCTTTTAATAAAATGTCATAGCCGACGACAAAATAAGGAATTAAGAATAAAATCGGCTTCAAAAATTTTGGAGCGTCAACGAAAAAATTAAAAATTATAAGCAAAACGCCCGCAACGATGATACGAGCGAGCGTTAATTTTTGTTTTTTGTTCATGGTGTTCAAAAATTCAGATAAAAATTTCGCAATCTGATTCAACGCGTTTGCAGTTCTCGCGAACTTCTTTAATAACTTCGTGAGCGTCAACGCCGTCTTCAAATTCGACTGTCATTTTTAGCGTCATGAAATTCACAACGGCACTTTTAATTCCCGGAGTTTTCTGCGCAGCTTGTTCCATTTTGTCGGCACAGTTGGCGCAGTCAACGTCAATTTTGTAAGACTTCTTCATGATTTTAATCGCCTCTTTAATATCGAATGCCGGAGAACGTGTTTATTTTTCTGTCGAGCCTGAAGACATTGTCCGAAGTCGGAATAGTTCTCTGCTTCGTGTCTGTGTCTTTCTCAATGAAACTCAAGTTCTTGCCCGTCCCGATGTTGATAGCCGTAACTCCCTTGTCAGTCTGCTTAGCGCTCTTCAAGACGTCAGCATCGTTATATTTGTAATTATCTTCTGTGGACGTCTGCTCTTTATTTTGAGAGCTATTGAGATTTTGCTGATTAATATAGTACCAGTAATAAAATTCGTTGCTCATATCCGGCTCTGTATTATTAGACGGCACGTCCCTGCTTGCAGGAGTAAATGGATCAGGTTGTGTATCACCGCTCATCGGTGCTGGCGGATTTGGACGAGTGTCGCCGCTTGTGGGATCGAATGGGGCCGGGCGATTGTCGTTGCTCGCAGGTTGAGAAGGATTAGGGCCGGGACCTGGTGCTGGATTATTGCCGCCGCCATTTACAGAAGTCCAAGTGTAATTGACGCCGCTGGCTATATAAGTTCCTTTCTCTGAATCGATTCCGGCTTCGCCCGCAGCAAAGTCTGCCTGATTGCCCGCCGTGATGTTCAGCGTTCCGCCTTTGATGACGACATAGCCATTTGAGTCAATTCCGTCGCCGTTAGTGGATTTAATTGTGAGGTTGCCGCCAAGCATCGTGAAGACAGAAATATTATCTTCGTTTACGTTTATGGCGTCGTCGGGAGCTTCGATATTAATTACTCCGCTCTCAATCGTAATGTGAAGTTCTGAATCAAGTCCTTCGAGAGTTGTTGACTTTATATTAAGAATGCCCGTAGCGTTATCTTCGCCGCAAATCGCAAGCGACCTGTACGAATAAAAAGCTCCGTCCATTTTATAAAGTTTCTTTTGGTCAGATATATCAGAGCCGTTGACCTTCGTAGCTGAAGATTTCGGTTCGGCCTTCATAATTCTGTAAACGTTCGAGCCTGTTACGGTGTTCATAGAGCCGTCAGCGATTAAAACTATGTTCGCAAGATTTTGGGAGAGAGTGTCAAGCAAAGATTTTCCGACGTCCATTGACGCAGCTGCGACAAGAGCCTCTGTCGTATAAGTGCTATGTTCGGACGTGTCCTCCGTGAACACGATCGCCGGAGCTACGGTGCAAGTTACTGTAACGCCATTGAGAATTAAAAGCGCGTCGGCCTCAACTGAAATTTGACCGTTCCATGTGCCACTTAATGAATAAATTCCAGCCTTCGTAATATGAAGTACAGGATTGTTATAGGCTTCTGTCGCTGAATGGGTCATAGCCGCCTTCACGGTTTCGAGGTTTGAATTTTGAGTAGCTGGCAACGTCGCGAAAATATATGGGCCAGAGAACGCGGAGCCTTTTTCCGAGGCTACTTCGCTTGCCACGTCGTCAGCATAATAGGCCGCGTATTCTGTTTCACCGTCCTTAGTTGCTCGCCCTGTGAAACTTGCGCTGCTCGTCATATAACGAATGTCACGCGCTATATAAACTGTGTTGTCGTTGTTCACAAAATTGCTGTCGTACTCGTAAGCAATTCCCTGATACGGACTTCCGATTGTTTCGCCGGCGATCCCTCGTGTGAAATATTCATAACGGTTATTAGGGTCTGCGTGCCAGACATAAGGATAACGAGTTATATTTGTCGTTGAGCCTGACGATGTTAAAGTCGCTGAAGTCCCGTTCAAATTTATGGATATGACTTCGCTGTCATCAAACTCGAGAGCTACAAGCGCTGCGGGGGGAGTTTCGGCGGTTTCTTTTTCTTGTTTGTCGCCAAACGTTAAGCCGTCGTAGCGCAAGAGCTTGCCTCCAGAGATTGAAACAGTCCCGCTAGTTTTCCAAGTGTCATTTTCGCCTTGAGGATTGTAAGCAAAGACCACGCGCCCCGTGGAAGCGTTCATGATAACGAAACTGGAATTTTTATCAAATTCTTCTGTGAAGCCAAGGTTAAGTGTCGCTTGCGCAGCTTCGTTGCCAATGTCGCCCGCAACGTAATATTGAGAGTTGCCCATGCCTGATAAGAACGTCGCGCCGCTGATGATTTTATAATCGCTGTGCATGTCCAGAGCCGGGGAAGTTAGGACTGCGACATCTTTAATTTCGGAAGTTGTTGAAGGATTAGATTTTGAAGAGCCGGGATCGCCGCTCCCGCCGCCGCCACTACAGCCAGATAAAGAAAAAATTGCCCACGCCATTATAAGAACGAATAACGCGCCCGGAATTTTTTTCATGATTTTTAATTTCTCCTTTGTGATTTTGTGAGTTAATTTGCGTGAATTATAACAAAAATAAAAAAAGACCTTCCATTTTTAATTCATGGAAGGCCAAAATTAATTTTTAATTTCTAATTTTTATCTGACGCCGCTGAAGTCGTTATATGGTTCAACAAGTTTGAAAACATTGCCACTCTTCTTAACGCCGAGCTCTTCTCTTTCAGTTGCAGAAAGTTGGCTGACTTTTTCAGAGCCGGCTTCAAGGCGCGCTTGATACGTAATCGTCGCGACTGTATTGCCGTTAGCGTCCGTTACAGTATCGGTCTTAGGCTCTTCTTCCGGTTTAGAGTCGGTCGTTTCCTCCTCGTCTTCAGTTCCGTCGGTGTTTGGTGTTAGGGAAATGCTTCCTCCGCCTACGGTGTAAATCTCAAAGACTTCGTCGGTCATGTAAACTCCGAGATCGGCATCAAGCGGGCCTTCGGCTTGCGCGTTAAGTTGTGATTTACTTGCAGGTTTGGTGTTGTTGCTCGAAGCCGTTACGCTTAATTTATCCGCGCCGGTGAAGATTATATAGCCGTTCGAGTCGATGCCGTCGCCGCCCGTCGAAACTACCGTGAGGCTTCCGCCTTCCATATGGAACACCGAAGTATTATCTTCGTTTACGTTAATTCCGTCGTCGCTTGCTTGAACTTGAACAACACCGCTCTCAATGTACATGTGCATTTCGGAATCAAGACCTTCATAATCTGAACTTACTATGAGAGTTCCGTCCGTGGACTCG
>CAJORD010000242.1 GCA_905236605.1 uncultured Synergistales bacterium
AGCGTTAAAAGTGCGGCCGTAGCTAATCCAGTTTTAATTACCCAATCGTCAAAATCTATCGCAACGCCGTTCACGCCTTGACTTAACGCCGGTAGATATTCACTTGCAATTTTTAATATATGCGCGCCGAGTGGCTCCAGAGCTAGCGTTACTTGATTTTTAATTCTTGCCCAACCGTCCGCAAAAGTTTCAGCTTCGGCTGTAAAAATATCAAGCGCGCCGCCGGCCTCGTTCATTGCGCCAACTAAATCGCCGACTTCTAAACGCCCTGCGCGAATTGCAGTTGCCAATTTTACAGCGGGGTCCTTGACGCTTCCAAAAATTTCACTGACTTTATTAACGGCTCCATCCAGTGTTGGACTGCTTTTAATCTCATTAAAAACGTCGCGAAATGCAGCGGCAAAATCTGAAATTCCATCTTTTGCAAAATTTTTCATTGCAAAATTAAGAGATTTGAACACCGCACCCGCGTCATCACCGAGTTTATCTAGCTGACCGAATACTGCAATGCTTTCATCAAGATTAAATCCCATTGCGCGCAATGCGTCGCCTTGACTAGTTACACCGCTTGCGAGCTTGTCAATACTGACTCCTGTGCTTTGAGACGCAACAAGCAATTTATCCAACAATTCCGCGCCTTGTGTGGTTTCGAGTCCCCACTTGTTCATTAACTTAGTTACGGAACTTATGTTGGCGCCTAAATCTGACTTCGTAATTCGCGATAAATTTAAGAATTTTACAGCTAACTTTTGAACATCAGATCCGCTAATTCCCAACATTGTATTTAAGTCCGCAACGGCCTTAGCGCTTGCGCTCATTGAGTCAGGAACCTGTGCGGCGACTGCTCTAAAGTCATCTTTCAGGCCCTGCAATGCCTCCCCCGTTGCACCTGTGCCGAGTGCTAAATCGTTCAGCGCGTCTTTAACTTCATTAGCGGCCGCGATTGCAGACACAGCAAGGTTTTTGAACGGCTCAAAGCCTTTACCAATTTTTGATAACTCACCATTAACTTTTTTTGAAAATTTTTGTATATCTTTTTCAGAACGTGCTAATTTATTTTCAAATTCCGCAGTAAGCACGCCGATTTTCACGTTTAAGACTGACATTAACTCACCCCACTTTCTAAATATTTATCCAATAATTCATGCTTCCCCCACACTCGATTTTTATACCATATTCCCGTTAAATCCTGCGGCGTTATTCGCGTTTTGCTCCAAAGATTAAATAGAGCAGCTGTGTGTATTGCTTGCTCCTGACGCTCTCGAAAAACTCGATACTCATTTGCAAGGATTAAATCACACAGCTCCCCGTTAGTAATTTGCCATAAATCCTCATGAGAGATATTTAAGACGCCAAGCGCATTTAGGTATAATAGATTGCGTTGTTGCCGTCGCTCTTCAGGCGTGATTATTTTTTTTTCTTTTCTTCGCCGTCATTGTCAACATCTGGAATCATGCGCGAAAAACTTTGATTTAATTCTTCGATACAATCTCCTAATAAATCAGAAAATCTAACACCGGCCGCGTCGCATAAGTCGCCAAGCGCTTCGGGCGTAATATCTCGATTATCTTTTAACATACCCGCCCAAATTAGCGCGCGAATGTCTTTCATGTGGATTTTTTGTTCCGTGAAGCGCGTATAAATGTCCGCAATGCCTTCATTTAACTCATCTTCAAGAGAACAGATTGCATTTTGTCCGTAATGGATTTTATACAACTTTTCGCCAATTTTAATTTCTCGCATTGTAAAAAACTCCTATTGTACGGTTGTTTCTGTAACTTCGCCGGTAACTTGAAAATCAACGGCGATAGTGATTGCGGCTTCAGTTGCGGCCGATAGATTCCAACTTGTGGGCAACGCATCAAATACAATTTCCGGCTTCGTTGCTTCTGAACCAAGTGGGTAAACGTGAATTTTCAAAGTCTCTCCAGCTCTAATCTTTGCGGCAACTGATTGTGCGGCCGTATCCGTTGAATCATAAATCAAATTAAATGATCCAGTCGCTGTAATTTGACCAACTAAAAATTCTTTCCATTCCGTCCCGATTGTAGAGACGTCGATCGTGTTGCGCGTTGTATTCATGCTCCAATCGCTGACGTTTACAAGCTCAGCTAAATTTGCACTTTCACCAATTTTAATTTCGCTTTTTTGCGATGCTGCTTTTGACATTGTATTATTCCTCCTCTTTTATGAACGTTCTATAAGTTAAAACTCCATGGCACCACTGCGATACGTCGTGAATTAGCTTGAAAGATTCTAACCAAAAACACTCGCCCCACATTTCAAATAGTATTTCGTTGATTACGTCCTTAATATCCAGTGTTTCAAAGCGGCCAAAACTCGATGACCACACGTGAATAGTGAAAGTGACTTCGGTCTCCTCACAACTTACAAGACGCCCGGGGCCTTCAACAAAATCACCAACAACGACATAAGGGGCCGCTGTATTTTCATCAGGCGTAAAGTCATAAACTCCGCCAGGCCCTACGATTGCAGTTAATTTTTCACTGTCTAACAATGCTTTTGTAATATTTCCATACAAATCTCCAACGGTCATTTTTTCACTTCCCTAATTTTTGTGTAATTTCTTGTGCGTATTTTCGCAATGCTTCACGCACAAACTTGTTGACATAACGGCGTTTAGCTTTCATAGCCGGCTCTAAAAACGGTTGCGCGCCTCTGAATTTTGTACCATGCTCAACCGCAAAGGCATAATATTCAAAAGCGCCTGCTGCTCTGTGTTTAGCGCCGTTTTTGTATCTCATTGCGTTTTCTGGATACCACGCTTCAACTTGTATTCTTTTGAATTTCTTTAGCATTATCTCGTTAAAGCCGTTATATACCTGTAATGAACGCTTTAATCGTCCTGTTCTTACGCCACGCCGCGGGGGACGTGAACCAACAGGCGCACGCCTCATCGCTTCGTCCTTAATCAGCTCTCCGCCTGCTTTTAGAGCTTCAATTATTTTCGCGTCAACTAATTCTTTCCTAGCTTTGCGCAAAATTTTTAACACTTCTTGTTCGCCGTCAAGCTTGCCATAGACAAAACTTTTAGATGTAGTCATGGATAAGGCACAAAATTAAAACCACACAGCAAGCTATTACATAATTCATTTTTCTCACCTCATTGTATTAAGCGCTTCTTGTAACGCAATCTATTATCAGCCAAACGCTGACGGGACGCGTATTTCTGACGTCTAAACGAGTCCCGCGCCATGTTGCAATATCGCCTTGTTGTACGTCAACGCCCGCGCGAAAAATTATCTCGTGTGTTCTTAAATCGCGGGTTTGGTCTGCAATTACGTTATCTTTTGATTGAGTTACAGTTACTTGCGCAAAAAATTCACCGATTGTATTTTCAATTTCTGTGTAACGTCCTGAATCCTCGCGAATGCGTGTAAATCTAGAAATTGCAACACGTTCACGCAAAGAGCCCGCGCCTTTTGGTAATGCCATTTTACAATTTCCTTTCTTAAATCGGCATGTCGCGATCTTGCCACAAAATCCGCATGGCGCTTAAAGGGACGTCGTTAAAATTCATCGTTGCTGCGTCCTCGCGATTAGAATACCAAAATGCAACTATTAATAAAATTGCTTGTTTCCATTTTGCGGGTATCGAAATCTCTTGAAAGTAATCGCCGTCAAGCTCTGAATTTTCGCTCTCTTCAAAAGCTAGCGGCTTGTTCAGAAAATCCTCGCAAAACTCACGCGCCGCTGTTATGTAATGGCTAATTAACGTATCTTCCGTATCGTTTTCAATCCGACATTGTATTTTTGCCTCTTCCAGCGTTACCGGCTCTTTTAGCGGCATTAGCGCTTCCCTCGCTCTCTTTATCCAAATACAAAAATCCACTTTCGCGCGCGTATTTTGCTACGTCCTCTTTAACTTCGTACTCGCCGGGGACAAAGTTTTTGAGCTTATATCCGTCAATGTAGTATGAAAATGATTTTACAACTTTGATTTTCATGTTGTATCACTCCGAAAAAAAAATGCCCCCGAAGGGGCTTGAATGCTTGCGTTACGCTTCACATTTAACGAATTTCACGGCCTCTGAATTAAGAATCATGCCGCCAACTCGTTTTGTGGCGTAAAAATTCACATACGGCTTGTTTGTAAATGGGTCGCGTAATACAAAAATCGCCGCGCGGTCAACGATTGTATATGCCTCTCTGAAATCGCCGAATGCCACACAAAGAGCGTTGGCGCCTACGCCGGGCATGTCGTGATTGTACACACACGGGAAACCTAACAACAAATTAGGGACGCCGGCCTGTAAACCTGGTTGCCATAAGTAATTTCCTTGAGTATCTTTCATTTTGCGAATTGCCGCAAGCGTGCTCGTGTTGAACATAAAGTGAGCATTTGCATAATATCGCGACTTCAAAGAGCTTGCTAAATCCAAAAGAACATCGGCCGCGCCTGTCGCCGCAAATCCCGCTGCCGCGCCAGTTTTCAAATATTGGAAAGTTCCGAACGTCCTTGTATCATCGTCATCAGTTGATACAGTTGCGGCTAATAAACCTTTGGGTTTACTAGATCCGTCACCAACAGTGAAGGCCGCATTTTCTTTTAATGCAAACTCGCGCGCAATGCTTTCAGTTAGCCAAGTCTCTACGTCAAAAAATATGTCGTCGATTGAGTTTTGCGTAGCTGCCGGGTTTGCATACAACTCACCCCAAACCGGCGTAACTTGTGCAATTTTCGGTGAATTTGTTTCAGGGCGTGCGGCCGTTTCTGCTACCCAACCGGAGCCAATGCCGCCGACATCTACAATCTGACGAACATCATTAGTCCCTGACGTCCTAATATTACAAACTTGACGCATTGGCGATTCAGCCGTTAGTAATTTATAAATTTCCGTTGACATCTCTACGGGCACAGCATAGCCGCCGTCCGCGTTTACACCGACTTGAACGGCCTTAAATTGCAAGTCGCCTAAGTTATCCGTGATACCCTTGCACAAAAATTCTTTGAATGCCTTAGCGTGGTCGCTCTTTGCCTCGCCGCCTGCGTAACCAGGCCGATTTA
Source organism: uncultured Synergistales bacterium (assembly GCA_905236605.1). GTDB lineage: Bacteria > Synergistota > Synergistia > Synergistales > Aminobacteriaceae > JAFUXM01. Next base: position 5,030 of record CAJORD010000242.1, read on the forward strand.
GCTTAGTTTCAAAGTTGCTAATTCGTGCTTCTTTTGCTTGCAAGTCGGCCTCAATTTTTGCTAACTTGCTTTCAAGTTCCGCGGCCTTGCCTGTTGTCGTTTTTAATTCCTCAAAACGCGCGTCATTAGTGCGTTTATACTCCTCAAAAGCCGCTCCGTATTTTTCCAAAATTGATTTTAATTCTGACATTTTTTAAGCTCCTTGTATTTTGTATAAAAGATTTTTGGCCGCCGCTATGGTCTCGTCGTCTTCGTCATCGCAACGAATTCCCGACTTTATCCCCGCGATTACGGCCTTAGCTTGAGTGCGTGAAAATCCAGCCTCGCGCAGGAATTTTTCCGCGTCTCTTGTATTTGAGATTCCCTTGACGTCATCAACGATTGCAAGCTCATTCGCCGGAAAAGTTACAAGGGAAATTTCCCACAAATCCAACTCTTTCAAAATTCTAATGTAGCGTCCATCTTCTTCGCGCCATTCCCATTGTACAGCGTTGTAACCGATAGAAAGGCCCTTGATAGCTCTGTTTTTCAACAAGATAAACGCCTCATGCGCCTTCTCAATATCCAACAACAAGCGGCCTTCAAGATATAATCCCGTTGTATCTTCCTCGATTTTTTCGCATACGCCTATTACGTCTGAAGCGTTATGTTGCCAAAGGATAGCGGGCATTTTGTTTTTAATTGTGTTTTCAAATGCGCCTTTTTCCACTTTGTCATCTTGTAAATCAACGACATCAAACACGCTCGCATAGCCCGAAAAAACGCCTTCATCACTGACTTCTTTAAGCTCAAAATTAAAATTTTTATTCTGTATCTTCATGTTGTATTTCATCATCTCCGTTTCCGATCCTCATGTTCATAGGAGTTAAGTAAATATCGCCGTCCGCGCGCGGATTCATGTCCTCCATTCGCCTAATTTCGTTCGGTGAATACACTCCCATGTTAATACCTTTTTGGTAAGCGTCAAATCTTGTCCCCAAACTGCCGCGTTCAAGCCCTTCAACATTGAATTTTACATCATAATCCCCCTCGCTAATCTCACTAATTAAATCTTTGAAAATTGCACTTTCCCATCGCTTAATCCATGGTAATAAAGTGTATCGAACGAAGCCTAGGCTCATTTGCTCAATCCCGCTCCCCCAGCTTGTTGACTTCTCTGTACTCTGGATCATGAACAACGGTACGCGGAAAATCCTTGCAATTTGTTCAACTTGAAATTTCATTGTTTCTAAATATTGTGCGTCAGAGTTGGTCATAGATAGCGGCGTAAAGTCCGTCCCCTGCTCTAAAATCGCCGTGCTGCCCGCGTTTTCGCCGCTATATGCTGACGTCCAATTTTCTTTAAGCCGCGTGTATGCTTCTTGTGAAAGTTGACCGGGTATTTTCAAAATTCCGCCAGGCTTCGCTCCATTCGTGAAAGTCGTGTAACCGTGGCCTTCTGCGGCCATAGATAGCGCGATAGCTTGCCTTGAAAATCCAATCGGCGAAAGTCCTTTAATGCCGTCAACGCTTCTATACATTACGTGAAAAATTTCAGTCTGTGCAACGGTTTTAGACGTCCCGTTAGCAAGATTAATTCGATATTCCAACTCCCAATTTGGCAACTGACGGACGGAAATTGCACCGGGTAACAATGGCAAAAGCTCTCGAACAATTCCAGCGCCATCTCTGACTTTATACGCGTAAAAATCTCCTCGCAAGCACAAAAACATCATTGCTAATTCTCTCCATGCAAAGGAGCTCAACCATGAACACGGCCGGCGTGATAACAAATTAAAAAGCCAGTGCGTTCTATCTTCGTTTTTTGTGTCGTTCTTAATTTTATAAACCTTGATAGGAAGCTGTGCTATGCTTTCTGAAAGCAAACCGACGCAAGCAAATACAGCTCCACACTGCAACGCTCTAAGCGGCGAAATTGTAAAATTGGAAAATCCGCCGTAAGTTTCGCCGATTATGTCATCAAGAGTTCCGACTGCTAGCCCTTCCGCAAATTTTTTTTCTTCTAAATCTAAATCCATGATACAAAATTCACCTCCTTAAACAAATAGTAAGCCTCTCTCTTCGTAAATATTTGTGTTCTCATGCGCGTTCATCTGTCGCGATATTGCCATACATAACGCTACTATACCGTCAATTCTATCAATGCTGCGCGCTTTATCAGGCATGTAATTACCCGCGGGGTCTTGCTTTACAACAAGATTAGCCGCCATCCATTTTAATACAGGATTGTCGCCATGCTTCAATTCGCCGCCTAAATACTCGCGTTCTAATTCCTTCAAAGCCGGTGATAATGTGGCCCAACCTTGCCTGACGGGCACGACGTTATAGCCTTCTTCTTCCAGTTGAATTGCAATTTGTGTAGCCATGTAAGGATCATAGCCAATTTCTTTTAATCCTTTGAACTCGCTTGCAATTTCGCGAATTTTCTGTTTTATGAAATCGTAGTCTATGACGTTGCCGGGCGTCGCTATCACATGCCCGCTTTTAATCCAACTTGAAAACGGAACACGATCACGGCGTTCACGCGCTGTAATATTATCTTCGGGTATCCAAAACCAAGCAAGAACATCGCCCGTAACTGGAAACTTTAACACAAGCGCGGTTAAGTCTGTCGTACTACTTAAATCAAGACCGGCGTAGCAAGTTGCATTTTGTAATTCTTTAATGTCAGTCTTTCCTGAACATTTTGCCCAGGCATCGGGATTTATCCATCGTGTTTCAGCTTGCGTCCATACGTTCATATGCAAGCGCAAAAAAGCATTCAATGCCGCGGGCATCTCTTTAGCCTTAATCAGCTTGCGCTCTATATCTTCTGCTTTTGTTGCTACCCCTAAATTCGGATTTGCTTTAATCCACACTTTTTTATTTTCGTAATTGTCGCCCTTATCCAGTGTGAAAATTATCCCGCAGTATGAATCGTCTTTTATGCTTCCTTCAAGCAATTTTTCCGTGTAATCATGCTGTTCGCGGCAAATAGATTGACGCGATACACCCGCGGTCGTAATTGCAAAAATTAATGGTTGACGCCGCGCTCCCGTTGCAGTTTCAAGAACGTCCCATAAATCCCGCGTTTTATGCGCGTGAAGCTCGTCTATGACTGCTCCGGATATGTTAAGGCCGTCAAGTGTGCTATAGTCGCTTGAAATTGGAACAAATTTTGAATTAGTTTTTGTATCAAAAATGGAATCAATCCGCGTAGTGAGCTTCTTTTTCAAAACGCTTGACGCACGCACCATTCGCAAGGCTTCGCCCTGAACAATTTTAGCTTGATCACGCGTTGTTGCTGCGCTGTAAACTTCCGCGCCTTGTTCGTGATCTGCTAAGAGCAAATATAGACCAACACCGGCCGAAAGTGTACTTTTCCCGGCCTTGCGACTGACTTCTAAATATGACGTCCTAAATCGCCGCGCGCCATCTCGATTTTGCCAACCGAAAAGCACGAATAAAAATGCTTGTTGCCACGGCGATAATATAAATTTTTGCCCCGCAAACTCGCCTTTAGAGTGTTTCAGGAAGTCAAAAAATCTTAAAATTCTTGCTCCGGCTCTTTCATCAAAATATAGTCCCCGCTTATGTCCATGCTCCAAATCCCGCGCATGTCGTTTATAAAACAATTTTACCCACTTGCACGCCGTGATTTTATTGTGCAAAACTTTGTTAATGTATTCTTTTGCAACTTCAGGCGAGTTAATCGTCGTTGAGAAAGTCGTTGAAGTCTGCTGTTTCTCGGTCTTCGACATTCTGCTCCGTGCTCCTTAATCTCATTCGCGCGCTTGGTGTTAATCCAAACTGTTCTTCAAATTTTAACGCGGCCATGGAGTTATCGCGGTGAATTTGCAATGCGGGATGTTTGCGCGGGAGCCCGTCCTCATCGTGAGTTATCACGCCTTCAGCCTTCAAAATTTCGTCCGCCTGATACGCAAGCCGTAAATGTTGTATGTATCTTGCAAAACTTTCAGCGTCGCTGGAATTTAACACAACTTTTTGACGCAACATTTCTAAAATTTTTCGCGCTCTCTTTACAACAGGAATAGGCAAGCCATCAAAATTTATGCCTCGTTCATCGGCGTCTTGAAAATTTTCAAACGTTACACTTTCAACTTTCTTATGATGTGAACGCGGCCCTAATTCTTTAATTTTTTGTGGGTATGGTTTTCGGCCTCTCAAAATTTTTCGCTCCTCGTTTTAGATTTTATCGGCATTCGGGGAAAACTGCCAAAAAAGGGCGCAAATGCGCGGGCCTGCACGCCGTTGTTCGTTCGTTAGGTTTTTGAAGTTTTTTACCCCCCTCCCTCTTGCGCGTGCTTCCGGTTATGGCAAGCATTACACAAAGATTGAAGATTTCCAAATGCAAACGGCGGGCCTCCCTCTGCTATCGGGATTATGTGGTCAACAAGCTCCGCGGCCGTAATTCGCCCTTGCCTTGCACACTCCTCACACAGTGGAGAGCTTGCAAGTTTCACGGCCCTTAATGCCTTCCATCGGGCTGTAGCATAGATTTTATGCCGCAATGGCCGGCCCTTATTATACAATTTCACACGCTCTTTTTTTTCTTGCAAATTTAATTTTTCCCCAGGTTTGCGCGGCATTTTTGCCTCCATGTAAAGATAAAGAAAAGATAAAATATTATCTTCGTTTTTCAAAAAATAATTCAGTCGCCAAAATACTTTACGCAGCTCTTGACTTTCCAAAACTCTATACAACTTACAAATTCCGAATCGCGTTATCCATTTCGTTGCGCGTAATTCCAATATAGGCAAGTGTAATTTCAGGGCTTGCATGGTTCATTAGCTTCTGAATTAGCGTTATGTCTACGCCGCGCCGGTGTAGCTCATAGCCGAAAGTTTTACGCAATGAGTGAGTAGCAACGTTAAAATCTAACTCGCATTCATCGGCTGCCTCTTTCAGGATATGCCAGACTCTATTTGTGCTTAGCCGCCTTTCTCCGTTGCGTGATACACTTCGCGACTTAAACAACGGTTCATCTAACAACGCTTCGGCCGACTCCGTTGTATCTTTGCGCTTTGAAATATACAAGCCTAAAACTCGACGGGCACGGGGATTTATTAAAATATCCGCAAATTTTTGTGTTTTCTTTTCGCGAATTGCCAACCGCTCTTTAATTACAATGCGCCCTTTTCGGTCAAGCCTTGCGACGTCACCTATGTTCAAACTCACTAAATCAGATACTCTACGTCCTACTCTGATACCAAATTCAAACAGTGCATAATCGCGCAAATTTTTGTGATACAAGTAGCGCGCGATCGCCTTACGGTCTTTAATTGAACGAATAGGCTGCGCCTTCTGGTGTTCGTGCTTCATGCTATTAACACTCCTTAAAAATAAAATCTGTCGTTAAGACAGATTATACTAAGAAAGGGCATGTATTTTTGAAGTAAAAAGAAAGTCGCACAAAGAGATTATAGCACAAAAAAATAACCCCGAAGGGCTATCAAAGGCTGCTGAATGAAAGGTAGAAACAAATTAAACTGTAATAACGGAATTTTTCAGACATAAGAATTATACCACATTTTTAATTTTACAATAACCATTTCGATTGTAATTAAGATTTTAATTAAGATTGTAATTTCAATCACATTGTGATTTTTGCGTTCAAACTGACAAAAAAATTTCACGCCCTGAAATTTTTGAGCTTCGTAAATGGACGTTAAGCTATGTTTAGCAGCGCGGGCAATATGATTTATCCTTAAAATTTTTTCACGTGGCTTTACGGGCATTCTTGAAAGGCCGCATTTTCTCTACGTTGTTAATCGAGAGAGTTTATTATCCAGAGTTCAAAAATTTACAAGCTAAATTTGAAAATCAAATTTAATTTATATCTCCTGGCGTCATTAAAATCGCTTCGGCCAGTCGTTCAGGGAATTCACGCCGGTATTTTATGATTGTATTTGCACAGACTTTATATTTTGCAACAAGAAAATTTAATTTGCTTTTATAGCGTTCATGCCTGGCTTCAACAAATTTAACGTGATCAATTACAATTCCCCAATACCGCGGGCTTGCTGCCTTAAACTCTTGCGCTATCTCGTTTATATGTCCCCAACCACCGGCATTTTTAATTACACTTTCAAAAAAATCCATGTCGAAAATTTTTGCTTGCGCAGTTGTATTATCGTTCCGCATTGTCGCCTTAAAATCAATCGGCAACGGAGCCCGCACCGTGCATAAAAGCTCATGGACTTCTTCGACTGACGGCGGACACTCCTCGCCTAGTAAAATGTGAAAACCTCTAGGATGTCGCCTAATTAAAAGCTCAATAACTCCCGCTAATTGTGCCACAGTCTTAAAAAATCCTATTTGCCTTTTCAAATTAATCTCACTCCTTGAAATTTGAAAATTTTTCTCATGGATATTAAAAACAAAACTAAACCATAACTATATTTATTTTTTTTATTTTATTTTACATTAAATGCAAAGTGGAAATTTTGAACATGGATTTAAAAAAAAGAATCTCACGCACTTAACGTGAGACCAAAATTTTTAATTAAGGAGATACTTTTTTTATGTTGGCTATATGTGTGAAATTTTTTTTGCCAAAAAGTTTTATAACACTTGTCATATTAACCGGTCTAGTCGCCGTTCTAAATCTGGTCGGAGGACGGAAATTTGACTTAACCGTTGTATTCATCGGCGGTCTAGTCGATTTCGCGGTTTTTTTTCGAGTTAGAACGGTTTTAGAACAGTGAGACGACCGCTTGATACGACTGGCCGGAGTTCGTTTTTCTGTCTAAAATGGCAAAAAAATTTTTTTTCATTTTTTGAAAGTCGATTTTTTACCATTTTTCAAAATTAAAGCACAGCAAAAAACCTCAATGAATTTGAGGCGTAATCCGATGACTTTTTTTTGAATGACTGAAAAGAATTATACAATCTTTTTTCAAAAATGCAAGTGTGATTTTCAAATTTCAAAACTGGATTTTTAATCCGAGAATAGCGCGTTGAAGTCTATCGTATCTAAATCTATATCTTCGTCGTCGTCAACTTCTTTTTCTGGCGCCGGCGTTGTAGCAGAATTTGAAGTTGTATTTTGTGGCGTTACTTCTTCAATCTGTGCGAGTGAATATGTTCGTAATCCTGACTTTACGATTTTCCCCGCGGTTTCCAATTTTCGCAGTCTAGCTCGCGCGGCGTCATACGAAATATTTTTAATCTCGCTGTATTCATTCGCTGAAAGTGTACCGCGGCTCTTGATTAATTTAAGCAGCTCTGTTTGCCAATCCTCGGCCGCAACTGGGCTAGCCTCGCCTAAAAGCGTCCAACCGAATTGGTCAAGTTGCATGTTAAACTCTGCTTCTTCAACGTCGCGCCCTGTTCTTGCTAGCGTAGCTGTATGTTCACCCCTGCTTCTTTTCAACGAAAATAGAGTGTCTGCCGCGCCTGCGATACCCTGAGAGCCCGAAATTTCATTGAGCCAATCTTCGGCCGCGCCTTTTTTCAAGTGGTGAATTAGTAAAATCGGAACGTCGTAACCGTCAGCAATGCTCTTAATCTCAGCTACGGTCTCGTAATCTTCCGCATAGATATTGCCTTTGCCGCTGAAATTTCTGCGGAATTTTTGCAACGTGTCAATTATTATCAAGCGCGCGTCAGGGTGATCTTGTAACCACCAAGTGATATATTGCGCTCCGCCTTCATGTTGCTTGGGGACCGCGGTTGTGAATGTTAAGCGCGATAAATCCGAACCTTCAAAATCCCAATTTCCCGCCATGTTTACAATTCTATCTTGCAATCTTCGCTCCGTATCTTCAAGAGCTAAATATAGAACATCGCCGGCTTCACATTTAATTTTTCCGAACGCGTGGCCGCCTAATGCTACAGCAAGCGCAATATGCAAACTCATCAGCGATTTTCCAACTTTAGGGCCTCCGCATAAAATTGACAATCCCGCGGGCAAAAATCCCTCCACAGCCCAAGTTAAAGGCCGGAATTTTTTTTTGCGCAATGCTTCAGCAGAAATTTCTCGCACTTTCGACATTATGCCTTGTTGGTATTTTGGCAACAATAAAATCTTAAGCCTCATTGCGATTTGTTCAATCGTTTCAGGCATTCCGTGCAACATCATAAAGTCATTCCAATCTGTGCCGTGTTCACGTTTTTTGAAAGTCGGTGTGATTAAGCCTTCGATATTTAGCTCTTGAACAATCTTGCGCGCTGTTGTCAGCCCTGGATTCCCTTCGGTTTTAATGTCATTGTCTGCAACAATTATAAATTTTCGGTGCGGGTATTTTTCTTTGAACAATTTTGCGACTGCCTCTAAATTGTTTGACGTCATCGCGGCTATACACGGCAATCCCGTGGCCTCGTACACTGTCGCCATTGTTGCATACCCTTCTCCAATTAACACCGGCCGCTCGTCTTTGTCGTTTGCAAGTTCGCGCGGGCCTGTTGTAAATGGGAAGAATGAGCCTGATAACTTGCCTCCGGACAAAAATCTTTTCTGCCCAGTTTCTGAAATAAATTGCAACGTTGAAATTTCCAAAAATGCAACGTTCTTAAAGTCGCTCTCATCGTTCTTGAAACAGAAAAGCGGGATTATGACAATGTTCGGATTATATTTATCAGCGCGAATTGGCCCGTATGCTTTTACCCCCTTTTTTTCAAGATATGGGATATTTTGTCGGCATGGGTCAGAACGGTTGAAGTATCTCCGTGCTTCATCGGCTGCAGTTTGATTTTTGTGTTCAAGTTCGCGTTGTAATTCTTCGCGGCGTCTTTCAGCTTTTTCGCGTGCTTCCTTGACTTTACGCTCATAATCTGGGTCCTTTTTGCGTTCTTCAAGTTGTATTTTCGACGGTGGAAAACTCCAATTCTGACTTTCACCGGTTCGCCAGTTCTTAAACCAGCCGGTGGGCCAATCCTGATTAAACAGACAATAGGCCCCGGAGCGGTCTCCGTTTTTGTCGCCTGCAACTGAGTAACGGTGGATTTTTGAATCAATTTGAAAACTCAGGTATTTAATTGGTTCAAAACAAGTCCCCTCAATCATTTTAGAGACTTCAGCGCAAATTTCTTCGTATGAAAATTGAAATGCCATTGTTGAAAATCCTCCTTAAAAAAGTGCAAAAAAAATCAAGGAGTTAGGAGCCTTGAATTTTTTATTTGCTTACGCTTTTGTGCGGGACAAAGTTTATGTATACAAAACGGTCTTTCGAGTCATGCGGAATTCCCTGTGGATTAAATGTAAGTGGAAATTCATACGAAAAATTTTGGTTATCTTCTTCGTCTCGAAGCGCGCGCCCGCAATGAATCCAGTTTGTTTTTTCGTTGCCACTTGCGTCCGTGTATTTTCCACATGCTACAATCGCGTCATGCGTCCATTTTTTCGCCATGGTTAATTCGTCCCTTCGTTGCTTAAAATAGCTTCGTCACTGTGCTTCTCTTTAATAAGTAAGTCAATGACGTCTTGTAAAATTTCATGCGCTTCTTCGTACTGGTCAACTGCACGCCAGAAGAAAAATGCAGACATAAAGCACAGTGCGCTGCTGAGTCCTAAGACTGTAAACAACAATTTGTTAAACATTTTTGCCTCCTTAACACAAACTAGTGCCGCAATTTTTGCAACGCCAGCAACTTTCCCAACGCTCCATTTCTTTACCACATTGTGGACATTTTGGTGCTCCCAAATTCCCGCGTGATTTTAAGAAACTGGAATTTTCTTTAGCTACGATAAGTTCAGGACTAACTTTTTCTGCTTCAGCTTCAAGAATAATTTCGCGCACAGTTGTTTGTTTTTTAATTTTTTCGCGCGCGGCCATTTTTTCTTGAGTGAGTTTAACACGGTCAATCGGTGTTGCTTTCATGATTTCTTGAATAACTCCTTGATTTCATTTTTCCAGTCTTTATCTGTAAAAGGCTGTAAAATTATTGTACCGTTTTCATCGCGCTGTGCTTGCTCATTGAGCTTTGCGCCTGTCATTACGGCCGCGGCGTCAAGAAGACTGCCAGAAAGTCCATCGCTCCATCGGATAGCAGCGCGCTCCTTAATCTCATAAAATAAATCCTTGTCGTTTAGTGCTTTTTTAAGCAGTCTTAAAGCTGCTTTACGTTCAGATTGTTTCATTATTCTGCATTCACTTTATTAATTGCTTCCACGAAACACTTAAAAATCTTTTCCCAGTTAATGCTTTTGCCTGCTTTAAGCGGCGTTCGCATGTTCCATTTTTGAACAACTCTTTTTAACGCCTTTTCTTTTGCACCCTGGAAAAAAGCCACTTTTGTTCGTGAACCGCAGACAGAACATACTACTGTATAACCGCTATGCGCTAATGTCCGAATTTCAGGGAGCCCGCCACAAAAAGGACAAGGCGCGCACTCTAATTTCCTTGCTCTTTTTATACAATCATTTTTTGTAGACATAAAACTAACTCCTCCTTTTTTTATGCCATGCCGCTGTATGTTGATACTTTTTCTTGGGTTTGTCATCATTCTTTTCTTTGAACAACCTCGAATGTGTAAAAAAGACATGGTTAATAAAAGTATTTGTTTTTTTATCATAACGTCCTAGATATGAGAAAAAAAGTTGAGCGGGCGATAAAGAAACAGAGTACCCGCCTTGTAACGCGACAAAATGAAAAAGCTTGCTGTTTTCATGAATACCACGAAACTCAAAAATTGCCGGATTATAACCAACTCCATCGACTTTAGATTTTATTGTAAATGTTGCATTTATTCCATCTAATATCCGGTCTTGATGGGCCCCGATGCGTAAAACATAAAGTTCGTGTTCTTGAAATACAGCTTTGCATTCTATGAAAACTCTTTCAGATGTAAGAATTTTTAGTCCTCCGTTGAAAGTTGTTTAAATCTTGTGAGTGTGTTACTTATGTCACAAAAATCTAAGTATGTTTTTTGTAGCAAAGTTTTCCGCTTTGTTACCAATGCTTCACGTTTTTTTTGCTCAGTTGCATTAAAGCCTGTCATCCAAAACGAGTTAATGTTTTCAAGAAGCCATATCTCCAAAAGAAAACAAAATGGTGCCGGAATTGTGAAACTTATCCCAGGTTTCATACTTTTCATAAGTTCCTTAATGTCATTAATCTCTTTTTCTTGCATAAGATCATTCTCCATTTTCTGCACTTGTTGTATCAGGATCCGAAGTTGTAGTTGTATCAGAGCTGCTATCGGTCTGTTGCGAGTTTTCGCTGTCGGTGCCTGTGTTTGAGCTTACAGAATCGTCCTCGAAAATTTGTGCTATACCTTCGCCAATTTTTTTGTCAAACTGGTCAAGGAGCAACGATGCTGCGACAACGATTGCCCAAGCTTCAGGCAATGATCTTTTTTTACCGTTAATAGTGTTGCGAAGACGTTCGGAGCCATCTAAACAGTTGACGTAAAATTTTGTGAGTTCATTTTTTTTGTTTGCCAATTTTAAGCCTCCTGACTGTATGAATCACATGAAAAATCTTTTTTGACCGTGACTGCATGAGAGCTAGAAAAATTGCCTCTATCAGCTTCAATCACGGCGAATAATTTTGCGCGTAAAATTGCCTTATTGTTGCGAATGTGGAATAAGGCTCTAATCAATCCCATTTTTGAAAAAACTCCTTTTGTGAAAAAAAGCAGAAAATCAGGAACCAATTTTTATTTTTAATTTTTATTTTTGGGGGAAAAATTGTAATTTGTAAATTGCAATTTGTAATTTGTAAAAAGAAAATCACGCTTGCGATTATTTTAAAATTTTTCAGTCACTCAAAAAAATATCATCTCCGTATAGTATCCTTTTTTTTATCGGCTCCGATGTATTTATCTCTTTTGATTTTCTTTATAGAAAAATCTCATTCCCTTTCATACAATGGTTCTGCCGATTTAGGATTTTGTCAATATGCTTATTTAGCCTCCTGCACGCCTCGACGGGGGGAAAGAATTTTTGCATATTTGGGGGGGACTTTTGATAGAAAGGTATTATTGGGAAATAGCATGAGAGTTAGGAAAAATTGAAATTTGTTTTTAGTTTAACTAAGAGACATGACCTTACTTGCAACCATAAAATACATCGTTAAACTGCCGGCATCTACAATCGTTGTAACTATCGGCGCAGCCATTAATGCGGGATCAAATCCAACTGCTTTGGCTAAAAGTGGTAACATTCCTCCTATCGTTTGTGCAAATATTACAGTTGCAAATAAACTTATTCCAACCGTAAGAGAAAGAAGTAAATCTCCACTCATTGCATACTTGTAAATAAAATTTACAATAGCTAATCCACCGCCAACCATTAAACTAACTCGGACTTCTTTAGATAAAACTTTGAGCGCATCAAAAATTTTTAATTCGCCAACTGCTATTCCACGAATTACAAGTGTAGATGACTGTGAGCCAGCGTTTCCGCCCGTATCCATCAACATTGGAATAGCTGCAATTAGCGCAGGCAATGCCGCAAAAACTGACTGATAATGCGTGATTATCTGTCCAGACAACGTCGCAGAAATCATCAATACCATTAGCCAAATTATTCGCTTCTTTGCAAGCTCTACAACTCCCATAGATAAATAAGGCTCATCGATTGGCAAAATAGCAGCCATCTTGTGAAAGTCTTCCGTGCTTTCCTCTTCCAAAACTTCCATGGCGTCATCGACTGTTACAATTCCAACTAAGTGATTTTGAGAATCAACAACAGGTATCGCCATAAAATCGTATTTTTGGAAAAGCTCTGTTACTTTCTCGCGGTCGTCATTTGTGTTTACGCTGATTAAATTTGTGTCCGTCATAATGTCCGCGATCTTGTCCGAGTATTGCGACAATAACATCGTTCTGACGGTTACAACTCCAATTAAAACTCCCTTGGGGTCAGTTACGTAACATGTATAAAGAGTTTCTTTGTCCGTCCCGACTTCGCGAATATGTTTGAAAGATTGTTCGACGTTCATATCTGGACGCAAAGAAATATATTCCGTCGTCATGATACTTCCGGCGGAGTCCTCTTGATATTGAAGAAGCTGATTTATTCCGCGACGCGTTTCGGGACTTGCACTTTCAAGAATACGTTTGACAACGTCGGCCGGAAGTTCTTCGACAAGGTCGGCGGCGTCGTCAAGGAAAAGTTCATCAACGATTCCGCCAAGTTCGGGGGCCGTCAACTTCGACACGAGAGCTTCTTTAGTTTCTGGTATCAAATGCGCGAAAACCTCAGCAGCCATGTCGCGCCCCAACATTCTAAATAAAATCACGCTTTGCTCCGGCTCAAGCCCTTCAAGAATGTCGGCAAGGTCAGCGTCGTTCATGTCTTCGGTAAGCGCGCGAAGCTCACGGACATTTTTGGTTTCGATCAATGATTTTATTTCATCTTTGATTTCTTCCAAATCCCTCATAAAAATTCCTCCCTCGTTATTAAATGCGAAAATTTTAACACGCTAATCGTGAATAAAAAATTAAAATTTTTATAAAACGCTTGACAAAAAAAAACAAAAGTATATAATTCCCTTTGTGCTTGCGGGGCGGATAGTTCAGCGGTAGAACACCTGCTTTACACGCAGGGGGTCGTAGGTTCGAACCCTGCTTCG
>CAJORD010000243.1 GCA_905236605.1 uncultured Synergistales bacterium
GGCACACCTAACACCAAAATATAAGGATAAACTGTATAATCTCCAGGCGTTGTATAAGTTAAGACGTCCCAACGAAGAAATTTAAGTGCGATAGCGCCGGCCACTGCGACGAGAGCACCGACTGAAAGATCCGTACCGCCTAACGCAATTACTAGTGTCATTCCCATTGAGATTATTGTAATTTCGGCGGAGCGATTAACGATGTCAATCAAGCTCCCGTATAGCATTCCCGTTGACGGCTGATAACTAATGCTGAAAAAATCCGGGCGAATTGCAAAACACACTAACAAAATTAACAGTTCTGCGATAACTGCCCACGTAACTTTAGACTGCATCAGGCTCGAAAGGTCATATCTTCTTTCTGACATACTACGCAGCTCCTTCCGCAATGATTCTCAAAATATCTTGTTGTGTACAAGATTCGCCTTTGACTTCTGTAACCTTTGCGCGGTCTCTCATAATCACGATTCTGTTTGAACATCTTATGATTTCATCGAGTTCGGAGCTTATGAAAATTACAGAAACTCCAGAGCCGCACATCTCGAGCATAAGTCTTTGAATTTCAGCCTTTGCGCCAATATCTATGCCGCGTGTAGGTTCATCTAAAATCAAAACTTTCGGGCTTGCAGCCATCCAACGAGCTAAAATCACTTTCTGTTGATTGCCACCCGAGAGTTCACCGGCTTTTTTCTCACAATCTGGTGTAGCTATACCCAACATTTTTATATACTTATTTGCAAGTTCTGTTTGTTCTTGACGCGTCATTGGTTTCATAAAGCCTTTGCGTGATTGTACAGCGAGCATTATGTTTTCACGGATTGAGAGATCGCCTATGATCCCGTCGCGTTTCCTGTCTTCGGGGCAAAATGCAATGTCGGCTTTAATTGCATCAAACGGTTGACGCAAAATTATTTTTTCACCGTCGATATAAATATCTCCTTTTACCGTCCGTGTAGCTCCGAAAAGCATTTCCGCTGTCTCTGTCCGTCCGCTTCCCAGCAAGCCCGCAAAGCCAACTAACTCGCCTTTTTTAACATTAATGGAGATGTCATTAATTTTTGAAGCGTCGCCTATGTGTTCAGCTTTCAGCATATAATCAGCGTCAGGAGCAACTTCCGCACGCTTAAGACTGAATATAACGTCCATGTCTTTGCCTACCATTTTGGTAACAAGTTCAAACTTGCTTAGCTCATCGATGTTGTATGTTCCAACTAAATGACCATTTCTTAGTATCGTCATTCGGTCCGACACCGCGTAGATTTGGTCAAGAAAGTGAGTGATGAAAATTATTCCCATGCCAGCGGCTTTGAGTTCGCGCATTACACTAAACAAAAGTTGTACTTCGTTTTCATCAAGTGAGCTTGTCGGCTCGTCAAGAATCAAGATTTTTGCTTGAATGTCAACGGCTCGCGCGATTGAGGTCATTTGCTGAATAGCGGTTGAATAGTAAGATAGCGGCCTTGTAACGTCAATGTCAAGATGAAAACGCGACATCAGTTCCGAAGCGCGTTTATTAATCTCGTTCCAATTAATTTGTCCGTGCTTCATAGGCTGACGCCCAACAAAAATATTTTCAGCGACACTAAGATTAGGACACAAATTAATTTCTTGAAACACAGCCGAGATCCCAAGCTTGATAGCGTTGCCGGGGTCAGTTGGTGCAACTTCTTTGCCGTCGAGTAAAATTTTTCCCGCGTCCATTTTATTAACGCCCGTGAGGCATTTTATTAAAGTGGATTTTCCCGCGCCGTTCTCGCCAAGCAGCGAATGAATTTCACCGGCTCTTAATGAAAAGTCCACGCCGTCCAAGGCTTTAACGCCTGGAAATTGAATCGTTATGCCCTTCATCTCTAGGATATTTTTATCCAAAATTGTATTCTCTCCTTTCATAAAAAATACAAAAAAAGAGGAGGCAGGCAAAATTCCCTTCCTACCTCCTACTTCCTAATTTTTCTTTAATATCTTCTCTGTGAGATTACGTCAGCGGCCTTGATTGATTTAACTGTGCCTAAATCAATTCCGCCGTCCATATCGAACACGCCTTCTTCAGGGTGAACGACTGTTTTATCGAATTTCTCGCCGCGCTCAAGAGCTTCAATCGTCGGAACTACAAACGCGCCGTAAAGCGGTGTGCATTCGATTGTAGCGTTCATTTCGCCAGCTACGATTGCGTCGAAAGCTGCTTTAACAGAGTCGCAACCTACGATGATAATATCTTTGCCGGGGACTTTGCCCGCTGCTTTGATTGCGTCGATGGCACCGAGCGCCATGTCGTCGTTCTGGGCGATTAACACGTCGATTTTGTCGATTGATTTAAGCCAGCTCTCCATGACTGCCTGACCTTCGGCACGCGTGAAGTTTCCTGACTGCTGTCCTACTAATTTAAGATGAGGATATTCTTTCA
>CAJORD010000244.1 GCA_905236605.1 uncultured Synergistales bacterium
CAAATTTCCAGAGAGATTGCCTTTAAGTTCGACGCCCGAAGCCGCAGCCAGTGAAGCGAGTTCGAGATTATCAAATCTGAAATTAAAATCAAGAGGCTCTTTTCCAGATATTGAAGCCGTGCCCGCGCCTGTGATTAAGCCGGAACCGCTCTTTGCGTTAAGTCCCGATAAAATTATTTTGTCGTCATTCTTGTTAATCGTCGCGTTCACGCCGTTAAAAGTGATTCCGCTGGCAGTGATGCTCTTAGCCGAAGCCGTAACGCTAATTTTTTCGAACTTAGCTAAATCGCCGCCGGATGTCGTAGAAAGCTCAATGTCGCGAGCTGTCAACATGTTCATAGCTTGCAAATTTTGCGAAGAAGCCACTAATCTGACTGAAGGATTATTGACCGTTCCTTGAATTTTCAAACCCGCGTTCACTGTGCCCTTCAAAGAATATTGATTAATATCTGGCACATAAGTTTTCAAATTCGCGGGTGTCATTGCGATAGTAGCGTTAATGTTCAAATTTGGATTCGACGACGGTAAAGGCCCAACCGTTCCGCTTAAATTAATCGGCATTCCGTTCAAAGTGCCTTCGGTCTTGCTCAAAGTCAAAATTTTATCGGCGAACGTGAAATTAATAACGGGCTTCGTAATTTTCTGGTCGAAACCTGAAAACGCCGGGCTAGTCAACGACCCCGAAATTATAGGATTAGCGGTCGTGCCTTTAAGAGTAGCAGCGGCGGTTATGATCCCAGATAATTTGTAATCGGAAGCGTCTGGAATCATGTTTTCGATTTTTTTAATGTCGAGATTGGCGAGCTTAGCCGTTAAATTAAAATTCGGTTTCGTCAATATAGAAGCTATGCTGCCCTGCAAAAATCCGTTCGCGCCCTCAAAATTAAATTTTCCGTCTACGTTAGCCGTGTCGCTCTTCGCGAGTTTCATTTGAGCTTTTATGTTTGTAACCGCGCGACCCTGATACGCGATTTTCGGCGCAGTGAAGTTCACGAGGCCGCTTAATGTATCGACAGGCCCGCTTATGTTCGCGCTGAAAGCCGAAACTTTGCCGGAGAGAGTTTTAATTTCCGGGATTTTTAAAATTTTGTCTAGTCCGTCGAGATTGGCTTCTGTACCGTCAAGTTTAATCATGACTGAAGGCTTTTCGCCCGGACGATTGGCTACTGCTATCTCGCCTTGAATAGGAACGTTCAGCGCGTTAGCTTGAATATTATTAATCGCAAGTCTGTTTTCAGCGTATGAAAGATTTGCGCTCGCCCTTTCGACAGGGAAGCCATAAATTTTTGCGCCTTTGTAATCGAACGTGCCAAAGATCCGCGGTGTGTCAAGAGTTCCGGCAGCGTCAGCGTTAAAATTTAATTTCCCGGTGAAATCTTTTGAACTAAGCATGTCGGGATAAAGCGCGGTTAGCTCAGTGAGGTCAAGATTTTCAAATGACGCATGAAAATCTAAATTTTCGCCTGCAAGTCCGCCAGTCGCTACGATTTTTCCAGAACCGAAATTAATTTCAGACCTATTTATGTTCGTTAGGCTTGTGTCCATATCGACATCGCCTTTGAAACTGAGGCCGTTAATATTGCCATCGAGGTCTACATCAAAATTTACTAAGTCGGCTCCGACTTCTGCGACTTCAAGAACGCCGTATTGAGATCTAAATCGGCTATCTTTAAGACTGAATCGGTCAAGCGGAATTTCAGGAATTTTATTTTCGTCTTCCGCAGCGTAAGCAGGAGCTACTAACGCCGGGGCACTAGGCGAGGGATCAAAAGCAAAATTTTTAGATACGTTCTTCAAATTTTCGATCGTCGTCATTAATTGGTCAATATCAGTATCGACACCGCCAAGAGAAATTTCAGCAAGTCTAATCTTCCCTGTGAACAGAGCCGGGAAACTCACGCGCCCGGATAGAAATCCTGCGGATAAAATTTTTTGATTGTTAG
Organism: uncultured Synergistales bacterium; assembly: GCA_905236605.1. Classification (GTDB taxonomy): domain Bacteria; phylum Synergistota; class Synergistia; order Synergistales; family Aminobacteriaceae; genus JAFUXM01. The sequence continues at coordinate 1,944 of CAJORD010000244.1, forward strand.
TCGCGTCGGAAAATTCAAAATCGTGAAGCGTATAGCCCTTTATAGGGTTGCCGGTGATTTTTGCGGCATTGAGAGAAATTTTATAATTTTCGTTCAGATACTTTTGAGCCATCGCGAGAATAGCACTGCCGCCAACGTCAGCAAGCGACAATGTAACTACAAGTACAGCTAGCACAAGCACAACGCCGGCAATAAATTTTATAAAACCGCCCGAGCCTTTTGAATTTTGTCTTTTACGTCGGCCCGAAGTTTGTTGTCTTCGATTGGGCCTTGATATAAGAATGTCATTAACTTCAAGTTCACGAGCCAAAAAAATTCACACTCCTTAAAATTATATATAATTGACTTCGCATTAATTATATAAAAATAAAAAGGAGAAATTATTTTTTAATGGCTTTAATATTTTTCGCAAGCCTCGTAGCGTTTTTATTTTTCGTGCCTGTGAAGTCGTGGGCATGTATGACAATTCTCGTCGGAAAGAAGGCTTCCGCTACCGGCGAAGTCCTTGTTGGACATAACGAAGACGCGCCCGGAAGATTCATAATGCAAACGCACCTCGTAAAACAAAAACGTAGAGCGCCAGGCACAAAAATTAAATTTGAACCAGGCCTCGCTGAATTAGAACTTAATGAAAATCGAACGTCGCTTTTTTGGTCAGAAGCTCAAACCGTCAGCGACGATCCCGCGGACTCTGCGTTCTGCGATTTCTACGTCAACGGCCACGGCGTCGTTATATGCTCGAACAACTGCGCCGACTCTAAAGAAGACAAACCCGAATTATTAAACGGCGGAATCGGTTACGGACTTCGGCGACTTGTTGCAGAAGAAGCTAAAAGCGCGCGGGACGCTCTGGAAATTGCCTGCGGTCTTGTTGAAAAATATGGTTACGCTTCGAGCGGACGTTCTTACGCTTTCGCAGACAAAGATGAAATTTATGTTTTGCAGATTGTGAACGGTAAACACTGCGCCGCCGCGAGAGTTCCTGATGATGAAGTCGCAGTTATTCCGAATCATTACACGATAAGACAGCCTGAAAAAAATTTGCCGGGCTACGAAAAATTAATTTCTTACGCAAAAGAGCGCGGCTGGTATAAAGACGAGGACGGAAATTTTGATTTTGCGCGCGTGTATCAGTCAAAAGAAACTTTCGGACTTGAAAAAAATACTTACAGGCATGTGAAAGCGTTTGAAATTTTATTAGAGATGGATTTGTCGGACCTCTTGAAGCGTGAGTGGCAGCCGTTGCCGTTTTCAATAAAACCCGCGCATAAAGTCGAAATTCAAACGCTGAAAAAAATTTTGCGCGCTCATAATCACGAAAACTCGCAGCATTCTGACAAGCCCATCGGAATTTGCAACTGTGACACTTTAGAAAGCACTATCGTTCAGATTCGCCACAACCCTGACCGAACGATTTTAAGAAAAGCTCTTGGCCGTCCGTGCGTGTCGCCTTATGTGCCGTGGTACTTCGGAATTAATTCCCTCCCTGAAGGTTTCGAAGACGATGACCCGGAAAAAGCTTTGCTCGAACATTTTCATTTGAAGCCAGAAGACATGGATTATAAAGATAATGCGTGGTTCCGTGCTATGGAAGTTCAAGTGGCTTGCGATAAATTATTTCCTGACGGTGCCGCGATGGTTAAAGACGAAATAAAAATTTTTGAGGAGAAACTCGAAGAAAAAGTTCAAGATTTAGATTCGCAAATTGAATTAAGGATTCGCACTGACCCCGGAATCGCCAAGGCAATGATGGAAGGTGCCGTAATGACATGTGCAAGAGA
>CAJORD010000245.1 GCA_905236605.1 uncultured Synergistales bacterium
CCATGAAATCAAGATATAAATAATCCTCGCCGTTATTGTCGTCATCGCGATACAAGAACGCACTCACGCAATCCGCAGCTTGAACTCCTAACGCGTTGCCCTTCTCGCCGATAGCTTTGAATAAATCAGCGTCGCGCTCCGCAGTTGCTGAAGAGCGTACCCAGACGGTGCCGAATTTGTTGAACGTCGTGAATAATTCGCGCGGACTTTCAGCGGCGTCGAGGTCGTTCCAAATATCTCGAAGGAGCTGGCTCTTTCGCGGAATTGCTAAACGGATAGCGACAGGCATAACGGCCATGCGGCTTGAGCTCTTATATAACTTCATTTGAAGCTCGTCTGTGTTTTCAGCTTGGCCTTCGTCGTCGCTTTCGGCATCGTCTGAGATAATTTCATCAAGATTTGCATACGCGACAACGCTGTTAAACAAGTCTGATTCATAGAAGTTTTCGCTAATCTGGAACGAGTTCATAGCAGCCGCACTTATATAAGCACTTTGTGGATGTGCGATTATTCTGTCGCTGTTTGCACCAGGAGCTGCGCCCGTACCTTCTGATGTCCCTCTAACGTCGTTTAAGATTGGCAACTTGCCTGTAAGCGTTTGAATTTCGTTTTCTGTGTTCTCGTCGTTGCTGATGATGTCGGCGAAATCAAGATAGAATGTTTGAACGGCAACCGAATCTACAGCAGAAGCAGCGGCATTAACCGCGCCTCCTTCAACTTCGCTGTCGAGAGTTTGATAATCGGAGTCCGTGTAAACATTGGCGACGCGCTTATAATTCAGCCATAAATCCTTGGGATTAGCGTAATTATATTCGTAAAGCCTGAATGAAGATGTCGTGTCGCTGTTCATGTTTAACGTTTCATCATAAACCGTAACAAGGCCCGGTGCTATTTGGCTGTGAGTATCGAGCCAAAATTTCTTTGGCAACGTCCCGTAAGTGTCCTCGGTTAAATCATACTTCCAATATGACGGGTACGTAGTCGAGTTGATGCTTTCTTCGCCGGGGACTGCTCTGTCGTAACGATACAACATGTAGCGCGTGCCCGTTCTGTTTGTAATTTTTGTTTCAATAGTGTAATTTTTATACGGGTCGTAATCAGTCGCGTTTCGCCTCATCAGGAAGAACGTTCCTAAATCCTGATTCGGGAGATTTTCTTGCGCGCTCCATTTGAATTTTGTTCGTTTTACAACTCTGCTGCCGTCTTTAATCGTTAAATCAAAAATTAAAGGATTATCGGCGGCGTTGCCACGTGAAACATTTGCAAAAACGATCGGAATCGGTGAAGCCTCGCGGAAATTTGTATAGCCTTTCATGAAACTAGCGCGCTGTCTGAACGTTATATAGCCAAGGCTGCTGCCGTAATTGTCGGCGTCGCCTCTGATATTAATCGTAACCGGCAAAGCCTGCATCGAAGAAATTTCTTGTTCGCTTGTCGGTGTAACAGCGACGGTGTAATTGTAATCATCAAAGCCCTGAACGAGAATTGACTCGCCGACGCTGCGCGGTGCGCACAAATAATCACAAGTATCAGTATCATCGGCAGTGTGTTCGACGGTGTAAAGCAAAGCGCCCGCAGGACTGTAAATTGCATCGCCGGAAACTTGGCAATATACAGTGTCGCCCGAACAAATTAAATAAGCTCCCGTGATGTCGCCGGAAGATTTATATAAATCCACGCCGTTAGCTCTGATGTACAAAACGTCGCCGGAGTTTACAACGTCATAGACTTTATCAAATCTCTGATAAACGGAGCTGCGCTGATAAATTCCGTTGTCGTTATGATTGTAGATGTATTCGACAGGCTCGACAGTCAGATTAGGCATAATATCCGTCCAACTGTACATATTTTGCCACCACCAAACACCGGCGGGCTGATTAACGGTGTTGCGCCAGTTCCACCAGAACGGGAAATGACGAGCATAAGGGTTAGCGAAATCGAGATTTAATCTTGCTGAACCGTCCGTTGTGATTATGCAAAGGCTTTCAAGCGGATCCGGGAATTTGTCATAAGCGCGCGAAAAATAAGCTCCCAAGTTTGTATTTAGCCACGCTTCGTAAGGCTCCGGCTCTTCGATAAAAACAAAATTGAATCCGTCAATAATATCGCCGATTGTCGATACTCGAATGTCATCAATCTCGCCGCCTAGCGTTCTGCGATAGACACGACGCGCTAAATAATTTTCGGTGTCGTTGTCGTTGTTGTTATTTTCAATACCATTGGCATTAAAAGTCGTTACATAGTTTTCATAGACCGTTGCGAACCACTGCGGGCCGCCGACTTTCTCGGCCCAACGTTCGCCAGTTATGTCGCGGACTTGATAAAAGAAATCCATATCGCCAAATCCGTATGTCGAATAACTCGTCGGGGTCTGGTTAAGATTTAGCTCGCCTGAAACGACAGAGAAATGAAAAGGATCGGTGTTTTGATAATTAAAGGCGACGTCTTCCGCGAACGAAGCACACGGCAGCGTCAAGACGAAAATTAAAATTAGCGCTGAAAATTTTTTGACCATAATAAAAAATCTCATCTCCAATTTACAAATTTTTAATTAATTTTTTAATTCGGAACTCCAATGTGAGAGACAATAACGTCGCCGCCGTACTTCGGTGAAAGGTCAAGGCCCTTCTTCATTCGGTGAAAAGTTATTGTGCGTGTCGCGTGAATAGAAACGCCAAGCGGTTGGCCTGTGTCGCAGTCAAGACCTGAGGGAAGGTCAACAGATACTATATGAGTAGAAAGGCTGTTCATGGATTCAATCGCGCGTTTGTAAATTCCTTCGACAGGACGATTAAGACCAGTTCCGAAAATCGCATCTACGCACGCTTCGCAGCCTTTCAAAGCGGCCTCAAACTCTTCATAATTTTCATCGTTGACGGTGTGAAGAACTTCCGGGGCAAGCTTGCTCATGATTTTCAAATTCGTTTTGAAGTCATCGCTTCCTTTGCGCGGATCTCCCAATATATAAACGCGAACGTCTTTACCCATGATACAGAGGTGTCGCGCGATTGCTAGACCGTCGCCGCCGTTGCTGCCTGCTGTGCAGACGATAGCAAAAACGGCATATTCTTTAATTTGTTGAACGACGGCTATAGCGGCGTTTTCCATTAATAAAATGCTAGGGATTCCAAAAACTTCAATGGCGCGTTTGTCGGCTGCGCGAGCCTGTTCACGAGATACGGCTTCGGGGGAATGAACGTCTACATAAATAACTTCCCTGTGAAATTCGTCAGGGTCATAAGTGTATTCAAGTTCAAATTCATTGTGGGGCGACAAAATTTTTTCTCTCCATTCATTACTGCATAATCTTAAGTTTAATTTTGATTTTTTATATTATAGCAACGGGAGAAAATTTTAATTTTTGGCATAAACTCCATCGAGGCGCAAATCGGAACCTAAAATTTCGTTCCATTCGTCGGCGGGGGACGTTTCAATAATCACTTTGTCCTTGCTGAAAGTCAAATCGGCTTGGCACTCGCTGTAATTTGAATCGAAGAGTTCGAGAACGTCATTTTCGCCGATCCAACCTTTAGCACTCCACGTAACTTCGGGATTTTGAAGGCTGATTGTAACTTCGGCTTCTAAAGTGTTTTTGTCGATGACTAACACTGTCATAAAACCGCCGTGGCCGTTGTCATTTTGTCGCGTATAATTGCCGCTGTGATTTATTACGTCAGAATCTGAATCAGAATTTTTGAATCTGTCTTCTTCGATTTCGCCGTAATTATCGTCTGCGTCAGCTTCGTTTAAGCGTTCTTCAATTTCTTTTGCAATTTGAGGAAGGATATTTGCGCGTTGATAAGTCGCGAGCGTGTATGCTTCTGTTCGTGAGGAGCCTTGTTTAATGTAGACGTTTGCGGCATCGTCCCGGCCTGAACGAATCCATTCGCGCTGATCCTTCTGAAGTTCTTTGAAAGCGTCCGCGGGTAGAGATTTTTTTAATTTGTTCCAAGTATTCGTTAATTTTCTGTCGGCACGCGCGAACTCGACGTTATTACGTTTCATTTTAAGATAATCCGAGTCGCTAAGCGCAAATGCCGAACTTGCGAATAAAATTAAAAGTGTGAGAGCTGAAAAAATTTTTTTCATGGAAAATCAAACCTCCTGAAAGTTTTTAGGAAATTTTAGCACAGGCAATTTATTTTCCTACGCAAAAACGGCTGAACATGTGGTCTAATAATTCGTCGCCGACTTCAAG